>DAINBW010000438.1:0-3089 GCA_036732745.1 Spirochaetales bacterium
CGTCGGTCAACGGCGCCCTGGCGCGTCGCGGCCTGCCGGCCCACGACATCCCGGCCTTCAAGCGCATGGTCGGCGACGGCCTCACGACCCTGGTCACCCGCGCCCTGCCGCCGGAACGCCGCGACGGCGCCCTCGTCGAGGAGCTCCGCGCCGAGGCCGCCGCCGCCTATGCCGCCGCCCCCCTCGCCGCGACGAGGCCCTACGCCGGCATCCGGGAACTCCTGGCCGAGCTCAAGCGCCGCGGCCTGCCCCTCGCCGTGCTGTCGAACAAGCCCCACGCCCTCGCCGTCACGGTGGTGGCGGGCCTCTTTCCCGAAGCGGGCTTTGCCCTGGTCCGCGGCGAATCGCCGGACTTCCCCAAGAAGCCCGATCCCGCGGCGGCCCTCGACATCGCCCGCCGCCTCGGCGCCGCCCCCGCCGACTGCCTCTACGTGGGCGACTCCGACGTCGACATGGCGACCGCGCGGAGCGCCGGGATGCGCGCCGTCGGCGTCGCCTGGGGCTTCCGCGGTCCGGAGGAACTGCGCCGCGCGGGCGCCGACCGCGTCATCGAGGCGCCCGGGGAACTTCTCGCCCTGCTGTAACCGAATTTCGCCGGGGGCGACGCCCCCGGACCACGCCGCGGCGGCGCCTTCGGCCCCCGCAAAGCCTTTCGCGCCGGCGGCGCGCGCTTTAGAATAGAGAGTGAAACCAACGACCCCGACGGTCGCCCAAGGAGACAAGCATGGAACGCAGCACGATCGAAGCCCGGGCCCGCGAGTACGCGTCGCGCGAAACCGACCAGGCCTTCAAGGCCGAGGTCGAAAAGCTCCTGGCCGCGGGCGACTGGAAGGAGCTCGAGGACCGCTTCTACCGCGACCTCGAGTTCGGCACCGGCGGCCTCCGCGGCGTCATCGGCGGCGGCTACAACCGGATGAACAGCTTCGTCGTCACCCGGGCCACGCAGGGCCTCTGCGACTACCTCAAGAAGACCTTTCCCGGCAAGAGCCTCTCCGCCTGCATCGCCTACGACTCGCGCCGCTATTCCGACGTCTTCGCCGAGATGACCGCCCGCGTCTTCGCGGCGAACGGCGTCAAGGCCTACCTTTTCAGCGCCCTCCGGCCCACGCCGGAGCTCTCCTACGCGATCCGGAAGCTCGGCGCCGACACCGGCGTCGTCGTCACGGCGAGCCACAATCCGCCCAAGTACAACGGTTACAAGGCCTACTGGAACGACGGCTCCCAGGTCACGCCGCCCCACGACACGGGCATCATCGACATGGTGAACGCCGTCTCCGTCCCCAAGCTCATGCCCAAGGACGAGGCGATTGCCAAGGGCCTCCTCAAGGTGATCGACAAGGAAATCGACGATCCCTACGTCGAGATGGTCAAGTCCAAGCTCCTTCGTCCGAGCCTCATCAAGGAGATGGCGAAGAGCGTCAAGATCGTCTACACGCCGCTCCACGGCACGGGCGCCCTCCACTTCGAGCGCATCATGAAGGAGCTCGGCCTCGAGGTCGTCACCGTCCCCGAGCAGCGCGCCCCGGACGGCGCCTTCCCGACGGTCGCCTTCCCGAACCCCGAGGAGTCGGCGGCCCTGAAGCTCGCCCTCGAGCTCGGCGCCAAGGTCAAGGCCGACTGCGTCATGGCGACCGACCCCGACGCCGACCGCCTCGGCATCGCCGTGCCGAACCACGCCGGGGAGTTCGTCCTCATCTCCGGCAACCAGCTCGGCTCCCTCCACCTCGACTACCTCCTCCTCACGCTGAAGGAGCTCGGGCGCATGCCGAAGCGCCCCGCCGCGATCCGGAGCATCGTCACGACGACCCTCCAGGACCGCGTCGCCAAGGCCTACGGCGCCGAATGCCGCGAGTGCCTCACCGGCTTCAAGTGGATCGCCGAGCTCATGCGGGAATTCGAGCGCCAGGGCCTCGATTTCGTGTACGGCACGGAAGAGAGCTATGGCCACCTCATCGAACCCGAGGTCCGCGACAAGGACGGCATCTCCGCCGCCGCCCTGACCGCCGAGATGACCCTCTACTGGCGCTCCAAGGGCAAGAGCCTCCTCGACCGCCTGGACGACCTCTACCGCGAGCACGGCTACTTCGAGGAGAAGGGCATCAACAAGTACTTCGAGGGCCCGGCCGGCATGGACATCATGCGCGGCATCATGGAGGG
The DNA here is from genome assembly GCA_036732745.1 of Spirochaetales bacterium. GTDB lineage: Bacteria > Spirochaetota > Spirochaetia > Treponematales > Rectinemataceae > JAEUJG01. The sequence continues at coordinate 2,158 of DAINBW010000438.1, forward strand.
CTACCGCAAGGACCAGCCCGCCGCCTTCGGCGGCCTCAAGGTCTCCCGCGTGCGGGACCTGAAAACCCTGAAGGCCTGGGCGGCCGGCAAGGCCGAGGCCGCCGAGGCGGTCGCCCTCCCGAAGAGCGACGTCCTCCAGTGGTACCTCGAGGACGGCACCGTCCTCACCGTGCGCCCGAGCGGCACCGAGCCCAAGATCAAGTACTACATCCTCCTCCGGACCGAGGTCGAGGGCGGCAAGGCCGCCTCCGCCGAGGCCCTCGCGGCGGCCCGCGCGGCTTCCGCCAAGAAGGCGGCGGCCATCGAGGCCGACGTCAGGAAGGTCATCGACAAGTGAGCGGCCGGCCGAACCGCGGCTACTTCCCCGCGCGGCGCCGGTCCGCCGGCGACGCCGCCGGCGCCTTCGCGCCCGGAGGCGGCCGCGCCGCGCCTTCCGGCGCCGGCATCCTGCCCGCCGATTGGCGGGAGCGGGCCTACCTCGCGCTCGACTTCGAGACCACCGGCCTCGACGCGAGGCGGGAGCGCGTCGTCGAGATCGGCGCCCTGCGCTTCCGTGTCGCCAAGCCCGGCTGCGACGCCGACGCGGGTCCCCTCTTCGCGCTGGCCTGCGAGGACGCCGACCGTAGCCGCGACGGCGGCGCCGCCGGCCTCGCCGAGGAGGGCATGCTGTCCGTCCTCGTCGATCCCGGCATGCCGATACCGCCCGTGACGACGGGCATCCACGGAATCCGCGACGAGGACGTGCGCGGCGAGCCGTCCTTCGCCGAGCGGGCCCCCGCCCTCGCGGAGCTCGCGCGCGGCGCCGTGATCATCGCGCACAACGCGCCCTTCGACCTCGCCTTCCTCCGCGCCGAGCTCGAGCGCGCAGGATTGCCGGCCGCCGCGAACGAGGTCTTCGACACGAGGATCCTCGCCAAGGCGGCCTACCCGGG
>DAINBW010000439.1:0-3084 GCA_036732745.1 Spirochaetales bacterium
GCCGGGACCGCCGCCATAGCCGCCGCCGCCCTGGCCGTAACCGCCGGGACGCTGGCCGCCGTAGCCGCCCTGTCCGGCGGGAGCGCCGGGACCGCGGGAGTCGCCATAGCCGGGGCGGGAGCCGTAGCCGCCACCCTGGCCGCCGTAGCCGCCGCCCTGGGGACGGGAACCATAGCCGCCGCCCTGCGGACGGTCGCCATAGCCGCCGCCCTGGGGACGGGAACCATAGCCGCCGCCCTGCGGGCGATCGCCATAGCCGCCCTGGGGACGGGAACCGTAACCGCCCTGCGGGCGGTCTCCATACGAGGGCCGGGCCGGACGATCGCCGGCCGCGGGAGCTTGATCGGAAGGAAGGGAGCCTTCGCCGCGGGGAGCGGCGGGACGCGGCGCCATCGGGCGCGGGCCTTCGCCCGCGGGGCGCTCGGCGGCCGCGGGACGCGGAGCCGGCTGCGCCGCGGGAGAGGCGGCGTCGGGGGAGCCGGCGGGAGCGGACGCCGCGGGGGCGGCGGAAGCCTCGATGGAACGGGGAGCGTGCGAGGCGACGTGATGGACCGGCGCGTGCGCGGCCGCCGCGTGCGGAGCGGCGCCCGGCGCGGAACCTTCGGGCGCGGCGGGCCGCTCCGCGGGAACGGCGCCATCCTCGTGATGGGCGACGACCCGGGCCTGCGGCTTCTTGACCACGACCTTCTTCTTGACGACGACGACTTTCTTCTTGTCGCCTGCGGCGTCATGCTCGGCGGGGGCGGGGGCCGGAGCGGCCTCCGGCGCCGGCGCGTGCGCCTTGGGCTGTTTTATGAGGTTCGCTTTCTGCTTCTGCGGATTCTCGCTATTATCGGTCATACGCTCCCTTTACGCTTCCTGATCGTCCTCGTACTCGAAGCTGAGCTCCACGCCGCATTTCGGGCATTTGCTCATATCGGGCGTCACTCGCGCCCCACAGTCCGGACACTGATAATCATCATCGGCGACGGCGGCCTCGCCGGCCTCCGCCTCCGCCACGGGCTCGGCGCCCGCCTCTTCCTCGACGACCTCGACATTCTCGTTGACGATCGCCTGGAGCACGGAGAGGGAATCGGCGTCGAGCCCCTCGATCGCCTTGAGGCGCTCGGGATCCGACGCGATGAAATCCTCCACGAACTCGATGCCGGCGGCGGCGAGGGCCTCGGCCCAGGCGGGCTCGACGCCCGGCAGCTCCGCGAGGCGGAGCCCCTCCTCCTCGCCCGGCTCGCCGAAGAGCTCGGAAACGGCGCGCTTGTAGTCGCCGGAGAGGTCCATCTGGAGGAACTGCTCCTCGGTCTTCACGTCCACGTTCCAGTCGCAGAGGCGATTGGCCAGGCGGACGTTGAGACCCTGCTTGCCGATCGCCACGGAGAGCTGGCTCTCGGGGACGACGGCGAGGGCGAGGTGCTTGGACTCGTCGATGATGTGGACGTCGCGCACCTCGGCGGGAGAGAGCGCGTTGCGGATGAAGCGCTTGGGATCGACCTCGTACTTGAGGATGTCGACCTTCTCGCCCTCGAGCTCGCGGATGATGGCCTGGATCCGGATGCCCTTGAGGCCGACGCAGGCGCCGACCGGATCGATGTCCTCGCGGTGGGAAAGGACGGCGATCTTGGTCCGGTAGCCCGGCTCGCGGACGATCTTGAAGACGTCCACGGTCTTGTCGTAGATCTCCGGCACCTCGAGCTCGAGGATCTTGCGGACGAACTCGGCGTGCGTGCGCGAGAGGATGATCTGCGGGCCCATGCGGCCCTTCTCCACCTCGACGATCATCGCCTTGATGCGGTCGCCCATGTGGTAGGTCTCGCGGGGGGACTGGAACTTCTTCGGGAAGATGCCCTCGATCTTGCCGAGGTCCACGAAGATGTTGCCGTTCTTCTCGCGCTGGTAGTAACCGATGATGATCTCGCCGACCTTGGACTTGTACTCGGCGTACTGGGTGTCGCGGGAGATCTCGCGGAGGGACTGGCGGGTCGTCTGCTTGGCGAGCATGACCGACTGGAGGTCGAACTCCCGCGGATCGACGGGAAGCTCGAGGATGTCGCCGATCTCGGCGCCGTCCGCCATCTCCTGCGCCTCCTCGAGGGATATCTCGAGGACGGGATCGTCGACTTCCTCGACGATGGTCTTCTTCGCGTAGACGTCGACGCCCTCGTAGTTGTCCTTGAAGCGGACGACGGCGTTCTCGTTGGTGCCGTACTTCTTCTTGTACGCCGCGAGGAGGGCGTCCTCGACGGTCTTCACGATGAGGTCTTCGGAGATGCCTTTCTCGTTGATGAGCTGGCGTATCGCTTCGGCCATTTCGGAAGCCATATGACTTAGTCTCCCTCCTGCGTAGAGTCCAGCCGGGCCTTGGCGACGGCGTCGATTTCTATGGTCATCGGCCCCTCCGGGGTGGAGAGGTCGAGGAGCGGGCCCTTGAGCGCGACGATGCGCCCCTTGATCCACTCGGTCTCGTTCACGAGAAGGAGCTTGACGCCCTTCCCGGCGAAAATTCCGTACTCCCGCGGCGACTTGATGGTCCGCTCGATGCCGGGACTCGTCACCTCGAGATAGGGATCCTCCATCGCGAGAAGGACCTGGAGCCGCGGATAGATGATGCGGTGGGCCTTGGAGCACTCGGCGACGCCCGTCCCTTCCGGCGCGTAGATGACGGCGCGCACCTGAACGGAACCGCGATGGCGGCTCAGGACGAACTCAACGAGCGAGAGGCCGACGGCCTGGAGAAGCGGCTCGATGTCGGCGGCTATGGTTTCTTGTTCCTGCATACCTATAAAAAAAGAGTCGTCGAACGACTCTTCTTATTCCTAAGGAGAATCTTTTTTTTATTACCTATAGCGGATACTACCCCTTTTATGGTCGCGCGTCAAGCCGATGGAAACGCAATCGCCCGAGTCCCGGGGCGGCTTTCGCGCCGTATCGGCGCGGTTATCCGCGCTTCGGGCGGCGTCCCGCGCCGCGTCGCGCGCGGCGGCGCGCGGACGCCGGCGCGGCCGCTCAATCCGCGGCGACGACGAGGGCGAAGACGGTCGCGGCGCCGCCACCGAGGAGGGCCCGGGAGCAGGCCTCCAGGGTGGCTCCCGT
>DAINBW010000440.1:0-3084 GCA_036732745.1 Spirochaetales bacterium
CGCGCCGGAGCCGCAGGCGCCGGACGAGGCCGGGGAGCGAAACGAGGCGGGAAACGGCGCTCGAGACGGCCAGGCCCGCGGCGATCGCGCCCGCCGCCTGGAGGGTTTCGAAGCCGACGCGGAGGCTGCCCCAGAGGTCGCCCCGCACCGAGTGCAGCATCGTGTAGTACATGCCGCCGCCGGGCACGATGGGCAGGATCGAACAGACGATGTAGACCGAGGCGGGCCGTCCGCCGATGGCGGCCACGAGCTCCGCGTAGAGACCGATCGCCGCCGCCGCGGCGAAGTAGGAGGCTCCCGTCGAACTCGCCGCGCCGACCGCCGAATAGACGAGCCAGCCGAGGACGGCGCCGCCGGCGGCCAGCGGGAGCTCCTTCGGCCGCAGGTCGAAGAGCAGGGCGAAGCCCGCGGTCGCGACCGCGGCCCAGAGCAGCTGCAGGGGATCGCTCATACGGGCCCCCAGCCGAGATAGCGCCAGAGCTCGAAGGCCGCGCCCGCGCCGATGGAGATCGCGGCCGCCGCCATGAAGGCGTCCGCGCCGCGAGCGACGCCGGCCACGAGGTCGCCCGCGATGGTGTCGCGTATCGCGTTCGTGATCGCGACACCGGGCACGAGGAGCATGATGACGCCGATGATCGTCGTGTCGGCGCTGGAGGCGAGGCCCGCCTTCCGCGCGGCCAGGCAGAGCAGGGCCGCCGCGGCGCCGCCGACGATGTTGGTGAAGAAGTCCGAAACCCGCCGCCGCTGCAGGACGCGCGTCAGCCGCGACAGGAGGGCGCCGACCGCGCCCGCCACGAGGGCGTCGTTCCACGCGCCCCCGAAGAGGAGGGTGAAGCAGCCCGTCCCCGCGGCGGCCGCGAGGAGGCTCACGCCGAGGGGATGCCCCTTGAGCCGCTCGACGCGGTCGAGTTCGGCGGCCGCGCCGTCGAAGTCGAGCTTGCCCGCGTAGAGGTCGCGCGCCAGTTCGCTGAGGAGCGAGAGGCGTTCGAGGTTCATGGAGCGCTTCGTGACGCGGCGCACGATGGAGCGGACCCGGCCGTCGGGGCCGGCGAAGGAGAGGTGGATGCCGGTGGGAATGGCGAAGCACTCGGCTTCGGCGCCGCCGAGGGCGGAACAGACCGCCTGGGCCGTCTCTTCGGCGCGGTAGGTCTCGCCCCCCGACTCGAGGACGGCGCGCGCGGCGTCGGCGGCGAGGAGGAGTATCTCCTCCGGATCCGGCTGGCGGTTGGCGTTGCTTGGGCTCATCGAGGGGAAAGGATAGCGCTTCGCTTGCCTAAAGGCCACTCCCCGGCTACTATTCCTTGTATGCAGCGCGCGAGGATCCGTCCCTCCGGTTTGGCCTATGTCGCGGTGGTGACGGCGCTCTCCACGCTCGTCGCCGTCGCGTGGCTCCTCGCGGACGCCGAGTCCAGGCGGGGCCACCTCGAGATGGTCTCCAAGAACCGCACCCTCCAGGTGGAGCTCGCGCGGAGCGCGATGGAAGAGAGCTACATCCGCATCATCGAGGAAAACCGCATCCTCGCCAGCTACTCCTTCCCCGAATACCTGCGCGGCGTCCGTCACCCCTCCTCCATGATCGCCCTCTTCGCCTCCGAGCTCGAGTCCTACCACGAATCGCTGGTCTACGCCTTCTACGAAAAACCGGGCTCGCCCCGCTTCCGGGACACCGTGCCCGGGGCCGACGCGCCCGCCGCGGCCCTCGACGCGCTGAGCGCGGAGGCCTGGCGCCGCCTCGAGGGCTTCGAGGGGCCCTATGTCGTTCCCGGCGCCCGACCCGAGCCCGAACCCTATTTCATGATCTTCTTTCCCGTGCGCCTGGAGGGCCGGCTCTCCGGCCTCCTCGGCACGGCCGTCGGCTTCGGCAAGGCCATCACCAAGTACCTCCTGCCCCTCGCGACGGCGCCCGGTCGCCAACCCTTCCTGGCCTCCGGCTCCGGCGCCGTGCTGTGGCCCAGCCAGGGCAAGATCCCCTCCGCCGACGAGCTCGGCGAAGATTCCCGGATCCTGCGCCGGGGCTTCAGGCTGAGCACGGAGACCTTCTGGATCGTCGCCGCGGATCCCGTCAGCGCCTACGGCGAAGACCTCAAGGCCATGGACGCGCCGCGGAACACCATCCTCGGCCTCGGCCTCCTCCTCGTCCTCCTCGTCGGCGTCGGAGCCGAGCGCCTGTACCGGACGGAAAAGAACCGCTTCAGCCTCGTGGAGGAGGAGAAGCGGCTTTCCGCCGCGGTGGCGGCGCGGGAAGCCGAGCTCGCGGAGTCGGAGCTCCGCTACGCGACCCTTTTCGAAAAGGCGAACGACGGCATCCTCATCCTCGACGAAGCCGGCAAGATCGTGAACTGCAATCCGCGCGCGGCCCGGCTCTGGCGCCGCGAGCGGGCCGACATCCTCGGCAAGACCTCCGCGGACTTCTCCCCGCGGCTCCAGCCGGACGGCCGGCCCAGCTCGGAACTCTCGGCGGCGATCCGCGCCGAATGGCGCCTCGGCAAGCCGCAGGTTTTCGAGTGGACCCACCTCACGAGGGATGGGGCGGAAGTCATCGCCGAGGTCAGCCTCTCGCCCTTCGAATTCCAGGGAAGGGTGATGGCCCAGGCGATCCTCCGCGACATCACCGAGCGGAAGCGCTCGGAGAAGTTGCTGCGCGACGCGCTGGACGACCGGGAACTCCTCCTTCGCGAGCTCCACCATCGCGTCAAGAACAACCTGCAGTTCCTCGAAAGCCTCATCGAGCTCCAGAAGGGGGACGAGGAGTCCGAGGCCGCCCGCCACGCCCTCGCCCGGACCCAATCCCGCGTCTCGACCCTCGCCGCGGCCTACTTCATCGCCGCCGACACGCCGGAGAGCCTCCGCATCGACGCTTCGACCTATTTCGACGCGGTCGCCGACCTCGTGCGGGGCGATCTCGACGCGGGCGGGGCGACCTTCGAGGCGGAACTCGACTGCGAAAGCCTCGGCCTTTCCCTCGACGTCGCCGTGCCCCTCGGGCTCTTGCTCCACGAACTCCTGGCGAACGCGGCCATCCACGGCCGCACGCCGGAGGGCCGGGCCAAGGCGAGCGTGCGCTTTTCCCTGGCGGAGGGGAAG
>DAINBW010000441.1:0-3079 GCA_036732745.1 Spirochaetales bacterium
AGGGCCGTCCCGACGCGCACCAGGGTTGAGCCCTCCTCGATGGCGATTTCGTAATCGTTGGTCATGCCCATGGAGAGGACATCGAGGCGCTTGAAGGCAAAACGGGCCGCGAGCCCTTCCATGGCGGCGCGGAGGGCCCGGAAGGAGGCGCGGATGGGAGCTTCGTCCCGCGTGTAGGGCGCCATCGTCATGAGGCCCCGGAGCTCGAGCCCGCCGGCCTCCCCCGCCGCGGCGCCGGCGCGCCCGAGTTCCGCGACCAGCTCGGCCGCGCGGTAGAGGGCCTCGGTGTCCGGGAAGCCCGCCTTGGACTCCTCGCCGGTGTGGAGCTCGAGGAGGACCTCCAGCCGGCGACCGGCCTGGCGCGCGCGCTTGTCGAGCTCGCGGAGGATCTCCGGCGAATCCGCCGACTGGACGCGGGAGAACAGCAGCGCGGCCTTCTTGGCCTTGTTCGATTGGAGGTTGCCGATCATCTCGAGCCGCGCGTCGGGCCGGGCCGCCAGGAAGGCGGGAAACTTCCCCTCGGCCTCCTGGACGCGGCTTTCGCCGAAAAGGCGGAAGCCGGCCTCGTAGGCCGCCAGCGCGGCCTCCACCGGGTGGAACTTCGTGACGGCCATCAGTTCGACGGCGTCGGCGGCGCGCCCCGACCGGGCCGCGGCCGCCGCGGCGCGCGCGCGCAACGCCGCCGCGTTATCCGAAACGAAATCGTAATCGCCCATCGCAGCCACCCCGGCCCTCATTCATAGCACGAAGCGGCGCCGCGGGAGAAGGGCGGACGCGCCCCGGTCATAGGAAATCCCGCAGCGACTCGTCGATGCCCTTCCGCGTCTCGAACCAGAATTCGAGGGCGGCCTCCTCCGGATCGGCCTCGAAGGCGGCGATCCAGCGCGCCAGCTCGGGGCTCGGATCCTTTTCGACGTCGCGCCGCCTGACGAGGAAGGTCCGCACGAGCTCCGCGTCGGCCCGGCTCTCCCAATAGACCGCGGCGTTCCGCGAGTTGATCCGGCTGGCGGCGACGGAGACGGCCTCGAGATACTCCGCCTTGAGGCCGTAGATCGCGCCCACGGCCTCCGCCATCATCTCCTCGCCCCAGGCGCGGTGGAAGCGGCAGAGTCCCGCGTTGTCCATGGCGAGCTCCTTCTTGAGCCGCTCGGCGCAAGCGCGCCCGAGCTCGCGCGGCGGCTGGAAGTCGGCGCCGTAGTGCATGTAGTACTTGCCCATGATCGCCATCGGCGCGAGCACGCCCGGGGTCCAATACTGGTTCGGCACCATCCAGCCCTTGCGCCCGTTCGCCGTGTGCGTGAAGCGGTCCAGGATCCTGACGCCCCGTTCCCGACGGACGCGCCTGGCCCACTTCCGCGGGCCTTCGGAGAGGTCGAGGAGACCGCGCTTCCCGAGTATGCCCGCGACAAGCTCCTCGGCGAGGGCCGCGTTGTGCGCCGAATCCGCCACCGCGTCGAATCCTTCGGTCGCCCAACGCGGCTTCCTCGTCGCGCCGAGGTCCCCGGGCGCGAGCTCGCCCGAGTCCAGGCAGTCCATGAGCCAGGCCAGGACGCCGCCCAGGGAGATGGCGTCGAAGCCGGCCGAGTCGGAGACGCGGTTCAAGCGCTCCGCGGCCCGCTGGTCGAACACGCCGCAGAGCGGTCCCAGCGCCTGGTAGGGCTCGTAATCCTTCTTGAACTCCCCCCGGAGCTTCTTGCAGACGGCGGCGCAGGGCTCGCCGCAGGTCGCCTGGCTCTTCGTCGCGATGGTCTCGGCGTTGAACTGCTTGAGGTAATGGCCGACGACTAGCCGCTCGTGAAGAGCCTTCCGCTCCTCCTCGGTCCAGGAGATCGTGCGGTAGTTGAAGGCCAAGAGGCGGCCGCCCATCGTCGCGTAGTTGACGCCGAAGGTGCCGCCGGTCTCGAACTTCGGATCGAAGCGGTACTTGGTCGTGGCCTCGAAGTCCTTCACCGCCAGTTTCTGCTTGTACTTTCCCTCGAACCAATCGTCCGCCACCTTGCGGTCGCGGAAGTCCTCGTCGATCACCGTGCCGCCGTAGACGACCGCGGCGATGCCGTGGTCCCCCAGCATCTTGGAGCCGAGGCCGCCCCGCCCCGCCCAGGTGTCGACGTCGGAGGCCCGGCCGTCCTTGACCGGCGCGGAGAGGATGGCGCCGAAATCCGTCGCCTCGGCCGCCGGCCCTACGGCCAAGGCGCGATAGTCGGACTCGTAGCGCGTTCCGAAGCGCCGGAGGGCGTGGTCGAGGAGGGCGTAGGCGCCGAGACGCGGCTCCGCGCCGGCGGGGGCCGGCGGCTGGAGGGCGCCCGACCAGACCGACGGCAGGTCGACGGGCTCGAGCTCGACCTCGATTTCCTCGCCGTGGAGGCGGTTCAGGTAAAGGATGGAGGGCCGCGCCGCCTTGCCGACCAGGCTCACCATGTTGATGCCGAGATTGTCGAAGACGAGGCCGGCGCCGCCCATGCTCGAAATGTAAAAACCCCGCCAGCAGGGCGAAAAGCCCGTGAAGATGAGCCGGTTGGAGCCCGGGAGGATTGAGCCGGCGAAGATGCCCGTCCCGAAATTGAGGCTCATCTGCCTGCCGGAAATATGGAGCCCGAGGTCGACCGGGCCGAAATAGTCGCCGAGTTTGTAGCGCCTGACGCGATAGAAGCCCGTCGCCGCGTCCACGAAGAGCACTTTCTGGAAGGTTTCCACGCTTCGCTCCTTGGCTACAACTCTAGAGCGGAGCCCGCCCGGCCGCAAGTCGGCGCGCCCCGGACGCCGCGCCAGGATCGCCGTGACCCGTCATGGCGATCCTCTATTCGGCGCGCCGCGCCAGGATCGCCATAACCCGTCATGGCGATCCTCTATTCGGCGCGCCGCGCCAGGATCGCCATGACGTCGCCGAAGCCGAGGGGCTTGGCCAGGCGGTCGAGGGGGCGCTTCAGGAAGGCGGGGCGCAAGCCTTTGGCCCAACCACCCCAGGTGACGAGGCGCTCCACGACGAAGCCCCGGGAGTCGAGGAGCCTTGCGAGGCTCACGCGGAAGAAGAGGTACAGGTGGTCGTAGATGGCGCTGCGCCACGAGGCGCCCAGGAGCC
>DAINBW010000442.1:0-3079 GCA_036732745.1 Spirochaetales bacterium
CAACTCGGCTGGTCCCAGGAATAGCCCCACCCGCTGCGCGTCGCGCGCGGCGTCGAAGCCGGGCTGGGTCTTCTCGAGCGTGAAGAAGGCCACGACGCCGTCGCGCCTGGTCACGATCGGGGCGCCCAGCCACGAACGCGTCAGCGCCGAGGCGAGCTCGGGCGCCCAATCGGGGTCGGCGTAGAAGCCCGCGATCGCCAGCGGCAGGCCAGTCTGGGTCAGGTTATGCAGCATCGGCACGCGCGCGATCTCGAGCGGTAACAGGTGGCGCGGCGTTTCGCCGCGGGCGTTCGCGAGGAAGATGTCCGCGCCGCGCGCCAGGAGGGGCGGCAGCGCCTCCAGCCGTCCCGCGCGGAGGGCCAGGTGGAGGGGCGCGTCGCCGTTCGAGTTGGCGGCGTTGGGCGGCGAGCCGGCCGCCAGGAGGGTCTCCACGAGGGCCAGGGGATAGCCCACCTGGAGGGCGACGTGGAGGGGAATGTTGCCGTTGCGGTCCTTGAGCGCGGGATCGGCGCCGTAGGCGAGGAGCATCTCCACGCCCTTGGCCCTGCCGGCCTCGGGCAGGGCGATGTGGAGGGGCGTGTTGTCGAAGCCGTCGCGCACGTTGGGATCGGCGCCGCCCTTCAGGAGGAGCTCCGCGCCCTCGAGCCAGCCTGAGCGCACCGCCTCGTGGAGGGGAGCGGAGCCGGCGGCGTTCCGCGCGTTGGGCGGCGCCCTCCGCGCGAGGAGGAACTCGACGAAGCCGCGCTGGCGGTGGCGGACCGCCTGGTGGAGGGGCGCGTCGCCGTCGTCGAAGCGGATGGTCGCGTAGTTGGCCGCCCGCGCGGCCTGGGCGAACCAGGCGAACTCGGGGTAGGAGGGCGCGGGGCCGCGGAGGCAGAGCCGTTCGGCCACGCGCGCGCTTTCGATCCGGTCGGGGTGGAGCAACGCCATGTCGAGGGGGCTCCTGCCGCCGCGGTCGCGCGCGGCGGGATCGGCGCCGAGCTCGAGGAGGCGCGCGACGGCGTCCTCGGCCAGGGCGTCCGCCGCGAGGTGGAGGGGCGTGGCGCCGTCCTCCGCGCGGGCGTTGGCGGACTTGGCGGTGAAGACGGCGGCGAAGGCATCGCCGCCCTTGGCGATCGCGGCCTGGGCGACGCTGGCGCCGGCGGCGTCTTTCGCGAAGAGGGAGGCGCCGCGTTCGGCCAGGATCCGGACGGAGCCGAGCCGGCCCTCGTCCAGGGCCAGGCGGAGGGGCGTGCGGCTCTTTGCGTCGACGGGATCGGCCTTGGCGCCGAGGCCGAGGAGGAGTTCCACGATCTCGGGAGCGTCGGCCTCCACGGCGCGGTGGAGGGGATAGGAGCCGGCGGCGTCGGGCGCGTCGAGCTGTTCGCGGCTGCCGAAGAACTCCTTGATGCCGGCGCCGTTCTTGGCGCCGATGAGGTCCGCGAGGCGCGGCTTTTCCGGCGGGGCGGCGGGCGCGGCGACGGGAGCGGGGGGCGGCGGCGAGGCGGCGCAGGCGGCCGCGAGGAGAAGGGCCGCGATGGCCGCGACCGGGCTGGAAATGCGGCTCGGGACGGCGCCCGGCCCATGGCGATGACGCATGATGGCTCCTTCGGATGAATGGTCGCTGTATCGTTTTTCGGATTGTTTCGTCCCCAAGTCTATCACAGAAAACGGCTTTAGGCCCGACTTGCCCGCCCGGCGGCTCCGCGCTAGAGTAAGCCCGCGGCCCTGATCCGCCCAAGGAGTCATCATGCGCATCGGATCCTTTCTCCCCGCCTCGGAGCTCTGGAGGGAGCGCCTCGGCGGGCTCGCGGCGCGTTTTCCCGGACACGAGTTCGTCCTCGATCCCGCCGCCGCCATGGAGGGCGTGGCCGGCCTCGACGCCGTCCTCGCAAACCGCCTGCCCGACGAGGTCTACCTTCGCGCCGAACGCCTCAAGGCCGTCTTCGTGCCCTTCGCCGGCCTCAACCATCTGCCCGCCGGCCTCCTCGCCGAAAAGGGCGTGCGGGTCTTCAACGTCCACGGCAACGCGGAGGAGGTCGCCGAGCGCGCCCTCGCGATGACCCTCGACTTTATGGGCCGCGTCACCGAATTTCACAACGACCTGAAGGGCGAGCTCTGGCACGGCTTCTGGGTGGGCAAGGGCGCCGAGGATTTCTGGAGCTCCCTTTTCCGCCGCAAGGTGGCCATCTTCGGCGTCGGCGCCATCGGCCAGGTCCTGGCGCGCCTCCTCAAGGCCTTCGACTGCGAGGTTACGGGCTACCGCCGCCGCGGCGATGCCCCGACGCCGCCCAACTTCGACCGGATCGAGGGCGACCTCGGCGCGGCCGTCGCGGGAGCCGAGCTTCTCTTCGTGACCCTGCCGCTCACGCCGGAGACCAAGGGCCTCTTTTCAAGGGAGCTCCTCATGGGAGCCAAGGGCAAGTTCCTCGTCAACGTCGGCCGCGGCGAAGTGGTCGACGAGGAAGGCCTCTACCTCGCGCTCAAGGAGGGCGTCCTCAAAGGTGCCGCCATCGACACCTGGTACACCTACCCCCAGGGCGGGGCCGTCCGCGGCGCGCCCTCGCGCTTCCCCATCCATACCCTGCCGAACGTGATCCTCTCGCCCCACGTCGCCGGTTCCGCGCACGAGGCCGCCGCCGCCAACGCCGACCAGGCGGTGGAGAACATCGCGGAGTGGCTGGAGACGGGGAAGTGCCGCCGGGAGGCGGATCTGCGGGCGATGTACTAGGCCGGAGGGCGGCCAAGGAGGAGGGCGGCTAGAGGGAAGCCGGCCGCTCGGGCGTCTCGCCCGGCGCCGCCGGGGCTTCCGCCGCGGGCGACGTGGCTGAGCTTGGCGCCGCCGGGGCTTCCGCCGCGGTCGCCGTGGCTGAGCCTGGCGCCGCCGGGGCTTCCGCCGCCGGCGCGGTCGTCGCTTCGGTCGCCGCCGGGGCCCTGCGGTGCTCCTTGTAGGCCGCCCGGCCCTCGGCGTGGGCCTCGGCGGTGTCTATCTCGATGCGCTCGCGGTAGGCCTCGGCCGCCTCGCGATAGCGGCCGAGCGCCTCCAGGGCCTTGGCCCGCGTGTAGACGGCCTGCGCCAGGAGGACGGCGAAGCCCGCGC
>DAINBW010000443.1:0-3076 GCA_036732745.1 Spirochaetales bacterium
CCGGCAGGTTGAGCGCCACCACCGCCGCCAGGATGAGGCCGCCGCCGACGAGCTGGGCGGGCCCCAGGCGCTCGCCGAGGAGGAGGGCCGAAAGGCCCACGGTGAGGACCGGCTCCAGGGTCGAGACAAGGGAGGCGTCGGCCGCGCCGATGCGCCGCATGGCGGCGAAGAGGGTCGTGATCGGGATGACCGTGGAGATCACGGAAAGCCCGAGGATGCCGCCTATCGCGGCCGGCGTGGAGGGGATGGCCGGGAGCCGGCCGGCCTCCGCGGCCGCTCCCGCGGCGATGATCCAGTACACGACGGCCGCGACGAGCATGATGACCGCCGTCGCGGAGATCGAATCGACCTCCTTGAGGATGCCCTCGCCCGCGACGAGGTAGACGCCGTAGGCGAGTCCCACGAGGATGCCGAGGAGGAGCCCCCCGAGGGGGTAGTCGCCGCGCTTCCAAAAAGTTGCCGCGCAGCCCGCGAGCGAGAGGAGAAGCGCCGCCAACTGGGTCCGCGTCGGCCTCTTCCGGAGGAAGAGGAAGGAGAAGAGGACGACAAAGGACGGGTAGGTGTAGAGGAGGAGGCTCGTGATGCCGGGATCGAGGATCCGGATCGTCGCGAAGTAGAGCCCCGCCTGCGGCGCGAAGCCGAGGAGGCCGAGAAGGAGCACGGGCAGGACCGGCTTGGGCAGGCGGCGGCGCGTCGCGAGGACGTAGAGCCACAGCACCGCGGCGGCGACGGTGAAGCGCCAGGCCAGGGCCTCCGGCACGGTGAGGCCCTCCGCGTAGACGAGCTTGGCGAAGATGCCGAGGACCGAGAAGCCGGCGGCCGAGACGAGGGCCAGGAGCACGCCCGCGCCGCGGGCGTCCCGCGGGACGGAGTTGGACGGCATCGCGTCAGGCGTGACTGTCGAAGACGGTGGCGCCAAGGGAGAAATCCTCGTCCTTGACGGCGGCGCGGACCCGCGCGGCCTCTTCTTCGCCCCGCGCGACCTCGGGGAAGGAGTAGGAGCCGTCCGCGGCGGGCTCGCCGCCGGAGGCGGCCGCGAGCTCGACGAGGAGCCGCTCCGCCGCGCGGGAGTCCTTGGGACTGGCCTCGGCGACGGTGACCGGGACGGACTCGGGCCGGACGCCGGAGGGCGAGGCCAGGACCTGGGCGTAGGCCACGCGGCGGAGGTTCTCGAGCTTCACCTTCTCGTTCGCCGCGGCGAGGCGCCGTGAGCGGAGCGCGGGGATGAGGTAGAAGAGCGCGGAGAAGGCCAGGGGCACCGCTCCGAGGCCGAGGGCCAGGAAGGTGGAAGGATCGGCCATGCCGACCAGCTTGCCGAAAACCTGGTGCGTGAAGAGGTAGAGGAAATCGAAGCCCCGCGTGATCACGAGCCGGCCCGCGTACTCGCCGCCGTAGAGGATGGGCAGGAGGGGCTGGGCCGAAAGCGCGGAGGAGAGGAAATAGCCGCCGAAGAGGACGTTGACGCCGTTGATCGCGCAGAACCAGGCGTTGGCCTTTTTCGGGTTGGCGGAGAAGGCCGCGAGGCGCTTCATCGGCAGGCTGCCGCCGTGGCTCCGGTCCGCGCGGTCCTTGCGCCGGAGGAGGCCGGGGAAGGCGAAGTAGATCGCGCCGCCCTGGCTGACCTGGGGCTCGCCCTCGAACTCGAGCATGTAGCGGTTGATGGCGCGCTCGGCCTCGGCGGGCGGGAGGCCGGTGATGGCCATGAATTCGGGCATCGTGATGACGCCCTTGTTCGACTGGAGGAAGGCGACGACGGCCTTCTTCTCGACGCTCGGCCAATCGGCGTTCGGGTCCCCGTCGCCGAAGACGAAGGAGAAGATCGCCTTGTGGAGGGGCCGACGCTCGCGGCGGCGCTGGTCGCGGACGCCGCGCTCGTAGGAGCGCTGGTAGGGATCCTTGAACAGTTCGGAGTAGAACCAGATCCGGACGAAGGCGTCGAGGAGGCGGCCGGTGAGCCAGAGGCCGCCGAGCCCGCCGCCCCGGTCCGAGTCGCGGTCGTTCTTGCCGGACATCGAGATGGCGATGGAGGCGAGGGTGGCAAAGAGGGCGAGGGCCAGGAAGAGGACGAAGTAACCGACGAGCATGACGACGATCCAGGCCTTGAAGAGGAAGGTAGCGGCGGCGACCGCGCCCTTCTTGAAGGCCTTCCAGAAGCGCCTCAAGGAGGGGCCGAGGCCGCGGTAGCGGCTCCTGAAGCCGTCGGGGAAGGAGTAGAGCAGCTCGCCGGACTCGGTCACCTTGAGCCGGGCCCCGTATTCGTCGGAGACGGCCTTCACCTCCGCCTCGACCTGGGCCTTGGGGAGGCCGGTCAGGGCCACGAGGTCGGCGGTCGTCGCCTCGCCCTTGCGCTTCTTGAAGGTGTCCACGAGCTTGTCGCGGACGAGCTCGGGCTTGTAGTCGTACACTTTCTTGTCCATCGCGTCAGCCTCCGATCGCTTCGTCGATATGTAGGTGTTTGCGCCCCTTTAGGCGGCGGGCCGGGCGGCTCGGGTCTCCGCCGGCCCTAGGCGGGACGGCCGCCGGCGCGCGCGACGGCGCGGGCGAAAAGCCTGCCGTACTCGGCCGCGGGGCGGTCCCAGGAAAAGTCGCGGGCCATCGCGCGCCGCCGCATCGCGGCGAGGTGCTCGGGCTTGTTGTACCAGGCCCAGACCGCCCAGCCCGTCGTGTCGTAGACCGACCGGGGCGTCAGGTCGTCGAAGAGGAAGCCCGTGCCGGCCCCGGTTTCCTGGTCGTAATTCTCGATGGTGTCCGCGAGCCCGCCGGTGCGCCGCGCGATCGGGAGGGTCCCGTAGCGCAGCGAGTACATCTGGTTGAGGCCGCAGGGCTCGTAGCGGCTCGGCATCATGAAGAAATCGGCGCCCGCCTCGATGAGATGGGCGGTTTCCTCGCTGTAGCCGATCCGCGCCTTGAAATTCGGCAGGCGGGCGGAGAGGGAGGAAAGCTCGGCCTCGCACCATTTTTCCCCGGAGCCCTGGACGACGAACTGGAGCGCCATGCGCTCGCAGATCGGCACCGCGCAGCCGTAGGCCGGCCCGAAGAGCTCCGCGATGCCCTTCTGGTCGGCGAGGCGCGACAC
>DAINBW010000444.1:0-3065 GCA_036732745.1 Spirochaetales bacterium
CGCGTCCGGTCCCGCCGCCACAAGCCCCGGCGCGGCCCCGCTCTCGGGCGGCCCCGACCCGGGCGCCGCCGCCGCGGGCGCTTCCGGCGCCGGTCCTGCGAGCGGCGCGGCGGCCGGCCCGAACGCCGGACCCGCCACTTCCTCCGGCCTCAGCTCGGCCGGCCCGGGACCCTTCCTGGGCGGCGGCGAAACGGCGCTCGACCTCGGCGCCGGCGTGAGCGTCGAACGCGACCCGGAAGGCCTCCTCCTCACCGTGAAGGATCTCCGCTTCGCCGCGGACGGCGACCGCGTCCTGCCCGCCGAGGCGAAGCGGCTCGACGCGATCGCCGCCGCGTTGCGCGGCATCGAAGGCAGGACCTTCCTCGTGAGCGGCCACACGGCCGACGTGGGCCGCCCTGCCGACGAGCTCGCGCTCTCGATCCGGCGCGCCAAGGGCGTGGTGGACGAGCTCGTCGCCCGCGGCGTGCCGGCGGCGCGCCTCCTCTACCGCGGCTTCGGCGCGACGAAGCCCCTGGCGCCGAACGACACCGAAGCCAACAAGGCCCGGAACCGGCGGGTGGAGATCCTCGTCCTCGAGGATTGAGGGCGGGACGGGGAGCCTCGGGGAGCCGCGGAGAGGCGAGGGGAGGCGATGGGCGGCCCGGGGCGGAAAGGTTCCGGGAGGGCAATCCTTTCCGTCTTCCGGGAAAAAATCTCCCGTTTCGCCCGCGCCGCCGCCGTTCATTCTGGCAATCGCCGTCGCCATCTCCTATCCTTTGTGCGGGTGCCCGTTTCCCTTGGCCTTGTCGACATGGCTGTCCGTGGCGGCATCCTGCCCGGAGGGATGCGGTAATTATCGATAATACAAGCACTTTCGTGTCTTTGGCCGCCGGTTGCGACTGCCAGGCGATCAACTAATTTTAGGAAAAATGTATCAGTTGGCATATATACTGCATTACTTCTTCTAGCTCACCATCGAGAGGTACGGCCATGAAACGTTCACCTCAGCATACCTTTCTCCTCGCCCTGTCCTTCTTCGCGGTCTTCCTCTTCGCCACGCCACTCTTCACCCTTGCGGCTGGCTCGGGCGCCTGGGGCGCCAAGGCCGCGGCCGCCGACCCCGGCGCCTCGGTCGAGTCGATGCTGCGTTACGCGATCGAGGACGAGTACCTTGCCCGCGCCGAGTATGTCGCGATCATGGGACGCTTCGGCGCCGCCCGTCCCTTCTCCAACATCAAGGCCTCCGAGGATTCGCACATCGCCTGGCTTGAGGCGGAGTTCAAGGCCCGGGGACTCGCCGTGCCCACGGACGAAGGCGCCGCCCATGTCATCCTCCCCGCCACCCTCAATGAAGCCTACGCCGCCGGAGTCCAGGCCGAAATCGACAACATCGCGATGTACGACGCCTTCCTGCGGAGCCCCGCGCTCGCCGGCGCCTCCGCCCCGTCCCCGCGCGGGCTATTCGAGAGGCTCAAGGCCGCCTCCGAGAACCACCTCGCCGCCTTCAGGAACGGGCTTTCCAAACTCCAGTAATCGCGGGCCGGGCCGAGAGCCCGGCTCATACGCTCATACGACCCAAGGAGGAACCATGCCAGCCAGGATCAAGGCGCCGCGGCCCAAGGCGCAGCGATGGCGGACCGCCGTCCAGATTTTCTTCTTCGTCCTCGTCGTCCTCATCGCGACGACGACCGCCCTCAAGGAAAAGGGCGTGGTCCTGCCCCTCGCCGGCTCGGCCTCGCTCCACGCGATCTGCCCCTTCGGCGGCGTCGTGTCCTTCTGGCAGCTCGCCACGCTCGGCACCCTCGTCAAGAAGGTGCACGAGTCCTCCGTCGTCCTCGCCGTCCTTGGTCTCCTGTTGGCCCTCCTCTTCGGTCCCGTGATCTGCGGCTGGGTCTGTCCCTTCGGCTCCTTCCAGGAATGGCTGGGCAAGCTCGGGAAAAAGCTCTTCGGGAAGAAGTACAACGCGATGCTTCCGCGCGGCCTCGACCGGATCCTGCGCTTCCTCCGCTATGCCGTCCTCGTCTGGGTGAGCTACATGACGGTCGTCACGGGCAAGCTCTTCTTCCAGGACTATGATCCCTACTTCGCCCTCTTCAACTTCTGGACGGGCGAGGTGGCGGTGGCCGGCTTCATCGCGCTCGGCGCCACGATCCTCCTCTCCCTCGCGGTGGAGCGGCCATTCTGCAAGTACGCCTGTCCCTACGGCGCCCTCCTCGGCATCTTCAACCTCTTCAGGATCTTCGGGATCAAGCGCAAGGCCTCCACCTGCATCTCTTGCCACGCCTGCACCAAGGCCTGCCCCATGAACATCGAGGTCGAGTCCCGTACGGTCGTCCGGGACCACCAGTGCCTATCCTGCCTCAAGTGCACGAGCGAGGCCGCGTGCCCCGTCCCCGCCACCGTCGAGTTGGCCTTCGGCCCTCTCGAAGTCCCCGCCGAGGGAACCGCGCGGGCCATGGCCCCGAACGGGGCCGCTTCCGAAGGAGGCCGGTCATGATCCGCATCGGAACGAAGGCGCTCGGTCTCGCCGTCGCCGCGACGATTTTCGGCGGCATCGCCCTCTCCGCGGGGCTTGGCCTGTGGAAGACCCAGGGTTCGAAGGAACCCGCGACCATCAAGTCCGGCGAGTTCGCCGGCCTCCCGAGTCCCTCCGACATCCGCGGCTCCTACACCTGGGCCGACGTGGGCAAGGCCTTCGACATTCCGGCGCAAAGCCTGGTGCGCGCCTTCGGCGCCGGCTCGGAGGCGGAAAAGGCCAACTCGCTCGAGGCCAAGTACGGCGAGGTCGCGCTTCCGCCCGATGCCGAGATCGGCACCGATTCGGTGCGGCTCTTCGTCGCCCTTTACACAGGCCTTCCCCACGAGCCCGAGGCGGACACGATCCTGCCGATGACCGCGATCGAGGTCCTGCGCGCCGAGGCGAAGGGCGATCCTTCCCTCATCGAGGCGGCGGCGCTGAAGGCCTATTCGCCCGCCGCGGCAAAGGCCGAGGCGCCCGCGCCCGCCGCCGCTCCCGCCGCCGCTCCCGCCGCCGCTCCCGCCGCCGCGCCCGCCGCCAAGCCGGCCGCCAAGCCGGCCGCTCCGGC
>DAINBW010000445.1:0-3064 GCA_036732745.1 Spirochaetales bacterium
GAGGTGTCGCGGTCGATGCGATGGACGACGGCGGCCCGGCCTTTCGGATTCCGCGCCTGGATGTGCTCGGTGACGATGTCGTAGAGGGCCCGCGAGCGGCTGCCTTCCGGGGAGATCACGGCGAGGCCCGAGGGCTTGTCCACCGCGACAAGATCCTCGTCCTCGTAGACGAAGGAGACGCGGGAACCGAGGGCGGCGGCGCCTCGGGGCGCGCGGGGCTTGGGCTCGTCGTACTTCTCCGCGCGGCGCTCTTCCCCGCGGGTCGCCTTCCGGCCTTCGCCGCGAGGCTCGCGGTCGGGGCCCTTGCGCGGGGGCGCGGCGCGCCGGTTCTCGGCGCCGGTGCGGGGGTGGCCGGGAGCGCCGGCGGGAATCCTCGAGGAGGGGGAACCAGACTTCTTCATGCCCCCAGTATAGGCCGCGCCGGCGGGCAGGGTCGAGGGGCGGTCTTGGAATCCGTTATTGGCGACCGAGTCCCTGGAGCAGGAGCCCCATCGTCATGCGGGCGATTTCGGCGGGCGTGCAGGGCTCGGCCTGGACCAGCCACCAGCCGGCGCAGGGGCGGATCGTGGCGGTGATGTGGCGGAAATCCGCGTATTTCCCGAAACGACGGCGAAGCGCCGCTGCTTCTCGAAGCTCGGCATCGCCCGCCAGGCGGGGAGGGCGGAGGCGGTGCGCTCGAAGAAGGCGGTCAATCCGACGACGGGATCGAGGTACTCTTGGAGGCTCGCCGAGAGATCGTAGAGGATCCGCCGTCGCGTCGCCAGGATGAGTTCGTCCTGGCGACGCCGAGGCGGTCGGTGATGTCCTTGATCGACACGGAGGAAAGCCCTTCTCGAGGCAAAGCTCGACGAGGGCCTCGGACAGCTCACGCCGGGTTTCGAGTCCGCGTTCGGTCGGGCGGGATAATCGCGCCATGGGCTTCGAGGCGCGGGCGCCGCCGAGGGGAGGCGGCGCCCGCGGGGCTCGGCAAGGCCCGGCAAGGTGTTGACCGGGCGCTCTCGCCGCAAGATGAAGAGGCCCCATGCGCCGAAGACTATCTCGATGAGCGCGGGCGCGTTGAGGCCACGAGCGGGCAGGAAATGGAGGTCGGCTTCCGTTCGCGCGCCGCCGAGGACGTGGTCGGGGTGGTCGACGACCATGACGCTCGAGATGAGGTGTCTTGGTCATGGCCGACCTTGCGGGATTTCTGGATGCCGAGGCCGTCGAGGAGGGCCTTCGTCTGGTCGTTGGCCTGTGCCAGTTATGGTCCATGTCTGCCGAAGTCGAGCGGCCGTAGCCCCTCATGTCCGGCACGATGTGGCGGTTGGCGGGGTCGAGAGGGGGGAGGACCTCGGAGCTGGAGTGCCAGCTATCCGGGCGGCCGCGGAGCTGGAGGAAGGCGGGCCTCTTCGGATCGCCTTCCTCGACACGGTGCCAGCGGACGGCGCCGGCCTCGAAGCGCATGTGGGTAGCGTGGGCATCCACGGCGTCGTGGCCGGCTTGGTTCTTGGTGCGGAAGGCCGCGTTCTTGTCAGCCATGGCCGAAGCGCCGGTCGAGCAACCGATACGGGCGGCCTCCATCGCCAGTGATTGGGGAGAACAAGGGGCAGATCGCGGCTCGCCGGAATCTTTTGGTCGCGCGCTCTACCCGTCGCTCATCTCGAGATGGCGCAGCCATGCCTCCATAAGACCAGTCATGTCAGCAGTGTGTTGCTATCGCGCGAGGCACCGAGAACATCGATGGCATCGCCGTACGACAACCCCAAGATGGATGGAATTTGATGGCTCCTCGAAAGCAAATGGCAAGCCGCGCCTCGGCCTTCGAGCCTGTCCGTGGAGGCGAGGGCATGGGCTGCCGCTTCCTTGAGGACGACATGCTTGATCGCCGGGTTCGCCGCCGCCTCGATTCCAGGAGAAAAACATCTTGGGTATATCGCACGCGGTCATCCTTCAATGAAGACCCCGCCATTTCCTACCCGGTCGCCTCGTCGGGCTGTCGCGCGCGTGGCAGGCTATTTGACCATGAGGCCGTATTTCTTGGCGATGCCGTCAAGCACCCCGTTTTTCGCGATCGTCGCAAGACCCTTGTTGAATTTGTCCAGGAGGACCCGGGAATTGGGATAGCTTCTTGAAACCAGCAGATAGACCTCGCCGCCGCTCCCGAACAGCTCGCTGGGAACGAGCGTGAACTCATCCTCATCGCCAGGGAACTGTCGCTTGATCGCCGAGGTGAGGACCGCCGAATCATCGACCAAGAGATCGACTCGACCGACCTTCAGCATCTTCACGGCCGAATCGATGTCGGAAACCAGGCTCACGTCGATCCCCGCGGCCTTCATGTCCTTTTCGAGCCAGGAGCCGGCGAGATAGGCGATCTTGTACGGCTTGACGTCCTCCCAGCCGCGGAATTTCTTGCCGACGAGGGCCTTGTTCCGCGTGGAAAACGCAAAGACCGAATGGGTGCGAAAGAGGGGATCGGAGTACTCGAATTTGGCGATACGCTCATCGTTCTTCGCGTAGGGGAAGGCCCCGAAGGCCTTTCCGTCCAAGACCAGGTTTTCGGCGCGGGGCCAGGGATAGAACTCGAATTTGTTCTCGATTCCGGCGGCCTTGCATGCGGCCGCGACAACTTCGGCCGCGATGCCGTGATTGGGCAAGGCGGCGCCGGAGAAAGGCTCCCATTCGCCGGTCACGAACAGTATCGGCTGGGCCGTCGCGGAAAGCGACCTTAGCAAACAAAGGCAAAGCACCAAAGGCAACTTGTTCATCATGCCCTCCGCCGCGTGGTTCGGGTCGTTGGCTTTACTATCGAGGGCGTTTCGTCTTTTTTCAACCTCCGTCGCATCTTCCATGGCGCTTTGCCCTCCTTGCTCGCGCGGCACTCAGCGCCCGTTCAACTCCCGCCGCGGGGACCAGGGTAAAAGATAAAGCCTTATGGCTGTTTATTCCTTTTGCTGGAGGTGGCGGGAGTTGCCCCTTCCGGCCTCGGACATCCTGTCCTCGGCCTCCAGGGCCGGGGCGCGGGGCTGTCGGCGCCATCCCTGGCGCCTGTTCCTCGCTTCGCTCGGCGCCCCGCGCCCGTTCA
>DAINBW010000446.1:0-3049 GCA_036732745.1 Spirochaetales bacterium
ACCAGCAGCGTCGCGCCCGCGAGGAGGAGGGCGAGGGCCGCGGCGGAGAGCGCGAGGATGAGGACGAGGCGGTCGTAGCCCACGGCCTCCAGGAAGGTGTCGATGGGCACCGCGAGCATGAAGGCCCAGTGTTGGTCGGCTTCGCCCGCGTGGACGGGCGTCAAAGTCCTGAGCACGGCGCCGCCCAGGGCATCCGAGCGCGAGGTTTCCCCGTACTCGTTTCCCTCGCGGATGGCCGCGGCGAAGGCTTCCCCGCCCTGTTCCCCGGCGATGTTCGAACCGATCTTTTCCCTCTCGTAGTAGGCGACGTAGACGCCCGCCTCCGACAGGAGTCCGGCTCCGGCGTCGGGGAAGGGCTTGGCCTCCGCGACGATGGCCGCGATGGCCTTGAGGTCGAGGTCGATGCCGACGACGCCGACAAAAGCCCCCGCCCGGGAGCGGATCGGCGCGGCGAGGCTCGTCATGAAGGTCTTGTCCTCCTCGAGGCCGGTGTTCGACTGCTCGTAGGGTTCGAGGATCGTCGCCCTTCCCCGCGCCTTGGGCACCTGGTAGTAGTCCTGGAGGAGTTCCTCGTTCGTGTCTATTTCCCGCCGCACGCCCGAGGTCGAGTTGGTCACCGTCATCGCAAAGGTGCCCGTCTCGTTGCCGAAGTCCCCCTTCGCGAACTTCGCGTCGAGCCCGTCCAGCGCGTTCGGTTCCCAGATCGTCCAGAGGGCGTGGTAGGAATTCCGCCGGCGCAGCACCGCGTCGAGGATGTTCGAGAAGTTCTCGCGGCGGTCCTCGTCGTGGGTAGCCTCGAAATTCGAGAAGATCGTGGCGATGGTGGTCACGTCGTTCATGGCGTCCGTGAGGATCCCCTCGACCGCCCCCGCGTATCGCGCGGCGGTGTCGCGCATCCTCGCCTCGCCTTCGTCGATCATCGCGGCGCGGAAGGAAAGGATCGTGATGACGGAGACCAGGCCCTGCAGGGGTATGAAGACGGCCAGGATGACGAGGAGCAGCTTGTTGCCGATGCGCATGTCTTTAGTCTAGTTCCCGCCCGACGCCTGTCAAACGGCGGGACGCGGCCCGGCGCCGCGCCGTGAGGCCCCGCCCCTCGCGGCGGCGTGCGGCGGCAAAAAAGAGCCGGCCGGACGCGATGGTCCGGCCGGCGGTCCGTGTTTTCCACGGGGTGGTTTTTAGAGGGCCTGGGCCCTCAACATGCGGTCAATCATAAACAGCCTCCTTTCCCACGCGGGCCTCCGCGCGAGCGCTTGGATTGTGCCGGCAGGCTGACTCTACCCCGATCGCGGGGCGGGCCGAAAGGGAAAACTCGCTTCAATACCGTTCTTTCCGGCCAGGCCGGGTTCCCCCGACCGGAGGAGGGGAGAGAACTGACCTAGCCGTTCTCTCCATTTACAGGACTTCGGAACCTGTGGCATGATGGAGTCAACTTTTAGTCTCAAGGAGGCAATCATGGATCGGAGCGTATGCGGTATGAGGTTCCCCAATTCCCGAAACGCGGGCATCGGCGCCGCCTAGAGCCTTCTTGAGAGAACTGCGCTTTAAAATGCGGGTTCCTCGCCTGAAAGGGCTCGAGGCGGATGCAACCACGGCATCTGCCAGAGGAACATACATGTCTTATCTCAATGCGGACGCGCTTCTGCCGCCCGAGCTGCTTCGGGAAGTCCAGAAATACGTCCGAGGTTCGTTGATCTACATTCCCCAGGAAGAGTCTGCCCGGCTCGGCTGGGGCTCCAAGAGCGGCGCGCGGGAGGCCATCGACCGCCGCAACGCCGCGATCAGGGCGGCCAAGGCCGAGGGCCGGCGCATCGACGACTTGGCGGACGAGTACGGCCTTTCGGCCGACGGCATCCGCAAGGTCCTCTATTCGGGCCGGCGCGACAAGGCTTCGTAGGCCACGGCGCTTTTTTCGGCGCCCGCCAAGGGGCACGGGCACGGGTCGCTCTCAGGGAGCGGCCCGCGCCCCGGCCTTCGCGGCGTTTCCCTCCGTGAAAGCACGCAACGCCGCTCCGTGTCGGCGGTCGCCTACCGGGTGGCCGCGGAAGCGGCGTCTAGGCGGACAAGCCCCGTTCCTTGGCCTCGAGGAGGCCGGCGGCTATGCTCGTGAAAACTTGGCCCTCCTCGACGCGGCCGGGGAAGAGGCCCTCGAGCATGGCGGCGAAGGCGGGAACGCGCGACGAGCCGCCGACGCGGACGACCCGCGACACCTCGCCGGCCGCGACGCCCGCTTTCGCCAGCGCTTCGAGCACGAGCTCCCGCGCGGCGGCGACGCGCGGCTCGACCAGGGCCTCGAAGCCGGCCCGGGTCAGGACCTCGTCAAAGGCCACGTTGGGCGGTACCGCATAGGCTATCCGGCTCGATTCCCCCGAGGAAAGGGCTATCTTGGCCTCGTCGATGCGCGCGAAGAGCTCGAAGGCGAGGTTCCGGTCGAGGAAGTCGAGGAGGCCGCGGAGCTTGGGCTTGTCGGCGGGGCGCGCGTCGTAGACCAGGTCCTTGACCGTCGCCCGCGTCCGCGCGATGTCCGCGAGCGGCAGGGCGTAAAAGGACGCGACCTGGCGCGTGATCCAGGTCGGCATCTCGAGCTCCTTGCCCGTCATCGTCCGGAAGCGGCCCTCGGAGCCGAAGTGCCGGATTATCCGGGCGCGGGAGATGTCCTCGTTGAGGAGATAGCCGCCGAGGTCCCGGCCCGCGTTGGCCAGTATCTCCACGCCCTCCGCCTTCTGGCGGGCGACGCAGATGTCGAGGGTGCCGCCGCCGAAGTCGAACACGAGGACGATGCCCCCGCGGCCGTCGCGGACGCTCACCGAGGCGGCCACCGGTTCGAGGACGAAGCTCACCTCTTCGAAGCCCGCGAGCCGCGCGGCCGCCTCGAAGCGCTCCTGCAGGCGGCGGTCCACCGCGGGATCCTCGGCCAGGACGACGGGCCGGCCGAGGACGAGGCGGGCGTCGGGCGTTTCGCCGGCGGCGGACAGCGCCTCGTCCGCGCGGCGCTTCACCTCCTTGAGGAAGAAGGAGACCAGGGTTTCCACCTTCCAGAAATCTCCGA
>DAINBW010000447.1:0-3047 GCA_036732745.1 Spirochaetales bacterium
GCCGCGGCTACGGAACGGCCCTCAAGACGGGAATCCGCGCGGCCGTGGGCGACCGCGTCCGTTGGTACGAAATTCCCGAGGAGGCGGAGCGTTGAGCGACAACGCGGAGCGCCGCACCGACGGCGGACGCGGCGAACAGCGACCGCCCGTGGGCGGACCGCTCCGCCTGGCTCCCGACATCGTCGGCGAGATCAAGCGCTTCATCGACAACCGCCGGATCGAGGCGGCGATCCCGCCGAGCATCCGCCGGCGCGGCGTGCCCTTCGGCGGTTACGAGCGCATCGGCGGCCTGACGAACCGCAACTACAAGGTCTATCTCGGCGACGAGGCCCTGGTGCTCCGGCTGCCCGGGCGGGGCACCGGCCGCTTCATCGACCGGTCCTCCGAGCGCGCCAACCAGGAAGCCGCCGCCCGCGCCGGGTTCACGCCGCAGTCCCTCTTTTTCGACGGACGCACCGGCGTCAAGATCTCCCGCTACCTCCACGACGCCCGCGCGCTCGACGCCGGGGAGGTGCGGAGGCCGGAGCGCGCCCGCGAGGTGGCGCGGCTCCTGGCGCGCTTCCACAAGAGCGAGGTCCGCTTCGTCAAGGATTTCAACGTCTTCCGGATGTCGCGCATCTACGAGCGGGTCGCCCGGGCCCGCTTCGCGCGGTTCTACGACGGCTACCAGGAGGCCCGGGGCCGGGTCTACGCGCTCGAGCGGCCGCTCGAAAGCCTGGGATCGAAGCGCGTCGCCTGCCACAACGACCTCGTGCCCGAAAACATCCTGGCCACGGCCGACGGCCTTACGCTCATCGACTGGGAATACTCCGGGATGAACGATCCGGCTTGGGACCTGGCCTCCTTCCTCCTCGAATCCGACTTCGGGCCCGAGGAGGAGACGCTCTTCCTCGGCGCCTACCAGGGCGGGCCCGTCCGC
The DNA here is from genome assembly GCA_036732745.1 of Spirochaetales bacterium. Taxonomy (GTDB): domain Bacteria; phylum Spirochaetota; class Spirochaetia; order Treponematales; family Rectinemataceae; genus JAEUJG01. Next base: position 920 of record DAINBW010000447.1, read on the forward strand.
GAACGGCTCCGCGTCCGCGTGGAGGCCTACAAGCTCCTCCAGGACTACCTGTGGTCCCTTTGGTCCCTCCTCCAGGAGACCGCGAACCGCGATCCCTCGCGGGCCCGCTACTACCGCGAATACGGGGAGTTCCGCTACGCCCGCGGCCTTTCCCGGCTCGCCTCCGTCGAGGCCCGGCTCGGCCTCTCCCGCCGCGGGCGGGACAACGACCGCCGCTGACGGCGCCGCCACTTTTCAGCAGGGAGCATACGATGAACGCGATCATACTCGCCGCGGGGATGGGCACGCGCCTCAAACCCCTCACCGACGACCGCCCCAAGGCCCTCGTGGAGACGGCGGGGGAGTCCTTCTTCAGCCGCCAACTCAGGCTCCTCGAAGCCGCCGGAATCCGCGACGTCACGGTCGTGACCGGCTATCGCGCCGAGGCCTTCGCGCCCTATCGCGGCCGGCCCGGGCTCTCCTTCGTCCACAACGAGCGCTTCCACGACCGCAACAACCTTTTTTCCATGCTCCTCGTCCGCGACCGCTTCGGCGCCGATCCGGCGGGCACCCTGGTCGTGGAGGGCGACGTCTGGCTCGGGGAGGACGTGCTCCCGAAGGCCCCGCCGGCCTCGTCGTGCTGGTTCGTCGGCCACCGGGACGATATGCGCAACGAGTGGGTCGTCCGCTGCGACGAAACCGACCGCGTGCGGCGCATCGACGTCGCGAGCGGCGAGGGCTGGATCCTCTCGGGCATCTCCTACTGGTCCCCGGGCGACGCGGGCCTCCTCTCCCGCCTCATCGCCGAGACCGCCGCCGCGGCCGGCTCCGAGCAGCTGTTCTGGGATGACGTGCCGCGCGCGAACCTGGACAAGCTGGAGATTCGGGCGCGCCGCATCGGCGGCGGGGACTGGGCGGAGATCGACACCCTCGAGGACCGCGCGGCCCTGGAGTCCGCCATCGCGGCCTCGATGAATCGAATTTCGCGCTCCTAGAGGCCCTGGAACACATTTAAACCCTTGCTAGGCGCGGGGGGACGCGCTATTATTGAGCAAAACCTCCCCAAGGAGTGGATATGCCCGCAGCAGCGACCCCCAAGGCTCTCACGAAGGCCCAGATCATCGCCCAGCTCGCCGAGAAGAACGAGCTCACCAAGAAGCAGATCGCGGCCGTGCTCGAGTCCTTCGCCGATCTCGCCTACAAGGAGACGAAGAAGAACAAGAAGTTCACGCTCCCCGGCATCGGCATTCTCAAGCTCAACAAGCGCAAGGCGCGCATGGGCCGCAATCCCGCGACCGGCGAGGCGATCAAGATCCCCGCGAAGACCGCGGTCAAAATGACCGTCTCCAAGGCCTGCAAAGAGGCCATCCTCGGGGCCCAGAAGTAATCGTCCCCTTGAGGCCGGCGCCGGCCGGCGGATACCCTCCGCCGGCCCAGGCGCCGAGCCCACCCTTCGGCGCGGTCCATCGCCCATCGTGACCGCGCGAGGCCTTCCCCAATGAAAAACGCCACGGGCCGCGGCGCGGCCGTCACCTCGATCTTCTCCCCCACCCTTTCCCTTTTCCTCTTCGCGATGATCCTGGCCAATCTGGGCGGGATGATGTTCTTCTCGTTTTTCGCCATCTACCTCCGGAGCTTCGGCCTGCCGATCGAGACGATCGGCTTCTTTTTCACCCTCTCGGCGATCTTTCCCCTGATCTTCCAGATCGCCGGCGGCTGGATCTCCGACCGGCTCGGGAGGCTCAAGAGCATCGCCATCGGCTCGGCGGCGGGAGCGGTCTCCTGGATCGGCACCCTCGTCGCGCCGGCCACCTCCGCGCCGATCGTCTGGTTCCTCGCGGCCAATGCCGTCGGTTCCATCACGGGCGCCTTGGTCGCGCCGTCCTTTGACGCATTCGTCGCCGAGCAGTCGGACGAGAAAAACCGCGCGCGGGTTTTCGCCGTCGTGCAATCCGTCTTCCTCATTGTAGGCGTGGCCGGGCCTCCCCTCGGGGGACTCGTCGCGGAAAAGCTGTCCTACGGCGCGCTGGCCTGGATCGCCGCCGTCCTGTACTGGAGCGCCACGATAATCCGGATCGCGATGGCGCGAAAGGTCGCCGCCTCCGAACGGGCGGCCGCGCCGGCCGAACTGCCCGACGATCTGCGGCAC
>DAINBW010000448.1:0-3019 GCA_036732745.1 Spirochaetales bacterium
TGGGCAGCCTGGCCCTCGAGGTCGCCCGCCTCGACGAGGCGCGCGAAGGCGGCCGAACCCGCCGCGTTCGCCCGCTCACCGATCGCGAAGAGGCCTTCGCCGAAGGGCCGCGCCTCGTAGAGGGAGGCCAGGCCGGGACGGGGGGCGGGACGCGGCGCGGGGCGCGGCCGGTCCTTGAGGAGGGCCGCCAGGGCCGCGATGTGCCCGGGGCCCGTGCCGCAGCAGCCGCCGACGATCGCCGCGCCGTGGCGCAGCGCGAGCCGCGCCGTCTCCCGCGCGAAGCTCTCGGGATCCATCGGATAGACGGCCCGGCCGTCCACCAGGCGGGGCAGGCCGGCGTTGGGCATGAGGCTGACCGGAAAGGGCGACGCCGCTGCCAGTTCGCGCAACGCGCCCTCGAGCTCGGCCGGGCCTCCGGAGCAGTTGAGCCCGAGGGCGAGGGGCCGGTAGGGGGCGAGGATCGCGGCGAAGGCGGCCATGCCGGTGCCCGCCAGGAGCCTACCGCCCGAGTCGACGGTCGCCGAAACCGCCGCCGGGACCGCCCTGCCCGACTCGAGCCGCGCGGCCGCGAGGGCGGCGAGGGCCGCCTTGGCCTGCAGGGGGTCCTGGCAGGTCTCGACGAGGACGAGGTCCACGCCCCCCGCGAGGAGACCCCGCATCTGCGGCAGGTAGGAGGCCTTGAGCTCGCCGAAGCCGATCGCGCCCAGGCTCGGGAGCTCCGAGCCGGGGCCGACCGAACCGGCGACCCAGCGCGGCCTGCCGTCGCGGGCGAAGGCCCGGTCGGCGGCCCGGCGCGCGGCTTCGGCCGCGGCCCGGTTCAGGGCCTCGACCTCGCCGCCGGCCCCGAGCCGCTCGAGGCCGCGGAGGTCCGCTCCGAAGGTGGCGGTCTCCACGAGATCGGCGCCCGCCGCGAAATAGGCCTCGTGGAGCTCCTCGACGAGCGCGGGCTCCTCGAGGGCCAGGAGGGCCAGGCGCGCGGAGCGCCGCGGGGCCAGGGCCTCCAGCGCGGTGCCGGCGGCGCCGTCGGCCAGGATGAGGCGGCGGCCGATCGCCGCGGTTATATCGATATCGCGCATCGCGTTTCCTTTCTTTGCCGCGGCCCGTAGACCGCGTCGAGGACGGCGCGGGTCGCGCCGCCCTTTCCCATCGTGAAGAAATGGAGGCCCGGGGCGCCGCCCGCGAGGAGCTCCTCGGCGAGCCGCGCCGTCCAGGCGATGCCCGCCGCCCGTTCCGCCTCGGGCCCGCGCGCCTCCTCCAGGGAAGCGAGCAGGGCTTCGGGCAGGTCCACGAAAAAGCTTCTCGGGATCGATTCGGCCTGCGCGGCGCGGACGAGGGGCTTGAGGCCCGGAACGACCGGCGCCTCGATCCCCGCCGCGCGGAGGCGTTCGACGAAGGAGAAATAGGAGCCCGCCTCGAAGACCATCTGCGTGATCACGTAGGAGGCGCCGGCCTCGATCTTCTCCTTGAGCCGCCTGAGGTCGGCTTCCCGGTTCGGCGCGGCGTAATGCTTGCCCGGATAGCCGGCGACCCCGACCCGGAAGGCCGTGGGCCGCCCGTCCCGCGCGGGCGGGAGGTACTCGCCCCGGTTGAGCGACGCGACATGCGACACCAGGTCGCGGGCCGAGCCGTAGGCTTCCGCCCGGCCGCCGCCGTGGCCGCCGTGGCCGCCCGCGCCGGAGCCCGCGCCCGGGCCCGCGCCGCCCGGGCCCGCGCCGCCCGGGCCCGCCGCCGCGGGCGGCGAGAAGCGCTCGTCCCCGCGCACGACGAAGAGGTCGCGAAAGCCCGCGTAATCGAGGTCGATGAGGAGGTCTTCCACGGCGAAGCGGTCCGCGCCGCGGCAAACGAGGTGCGGCACGGTCTCCACGCCGAAGTTCCGCTCGATGGCCAGCGCGACCCCCAGGGTTCCCGGTTTGCCGCGGAGGGGCACGCGGAGCGGCGCGCCGGCCACGTCCGCGTAGGCGGCCCCGCCGGGGTGGTCGGTGACGCTCGCAAAGGAGGGACCGTGCGGCATGATCGACTCAAGGGCCTCGAAGAGTTCGCCGAGGCCGGCGCCCCGCGAAGGTGGCGCGACCTCTATCGAGAAGCCGCCGCCAGCGGCCAGGGATTCTAGCACGCCCATGCCGACCTCCCCCTCTCCCGCCCCGCGGCCGCCGCGACCGGGCCGGTCGCGCCCGCGCGCGGGGCAGACGCACCCAACGCGGCGGCGCCAACGCCCGGAGCTGATGCGCCCGACGCGACGACGCTCGCTCCCGGGGCGGCCGCGCCGCCGACCGTCGCCGCGCCCGGGGCGAGCGGCCGCACAGAAAGCGCGCCGACGCAGCCGAAGGACCCGCCCGCGACGGCGGCCAGGCCGAGGAGGCCGCGCGTGCGCTTCGCGAGGTCCAAAGCAGGCCGCAGGTCCGCCGCCGAACCGATGCGGTTGGCGAAGGCCGTGGCAAAGGCGTCGGCGGTCGCCGCGTCGGCGGCCAGGGCCGCGCAGGCGTCCGCGCGCCCGAGGCTGTAGGAGTGGCCCACCCGCCCCGCGCTGGTGGCGAGCCCGACCGGCCGGCCGCCGCCGCCCGCCAGGACGCCGAGGCGGCCCGATAGGGGCGAGTCGCCGGCGAGCAGGGCCACCAGGACCGGCTCCTCGACGACGATGGCGTCGTCGCCGCCGTTCTCCACGAGGACCTCGCGGCAGCGGTACTCGCGCCGCAGGAAGGCCGCAGCCGCGTCGGAGAAGGCGCCCGCCACGGCGGCCATCGGCCCGACGCCGGCGGCCGCTGCCGCGCGTAGCATGGCGCGCGCGACGCGCGGCGCGGCCCGGTCGTCCGGCAACGGCTCGAAGGAGGAGAGGAAGAGCGGCCTTTCGGCGATGTAGAGGCAGAGCGCCGCCCTGAGTTCGGCGACGTGCGCGGCCAGCGCTTCGGGCATCGAGGCTTCATAGGAGGCGGGATCGACCCCGACCCAGAGGTCCGTCTCGCCGCGGAGGACCCTGAAAGAAGCAAAGCGTCCGGAGGCGAGGGCCTCGCGGTAGGTTCTC
>DAINBW010000449.1:0-3018 GCA_036732745.1 Spirochaetales bacterium
CCACGGCGCGCCGTCATCGCGGGCCGCCGGCGCCGCGGCCCCGAGCCCGCCGCGATGGCGCCGGGCGCGCGGCTCGGCGTATACTCTCCCCATGAGACTTGTCGCGTTCGAGGATGAAGCCGCCTGGATCAAAGCCGTCCTGGCCGATCTCGAGGACGTCGCCGCCGCGGCCCGCGCCGCGGGTCGGCGTCGGCTCGATCTCTGTTTGGCGGGGGGCACGACCCCCGGGCCCGTCTACGCCGCGCTGGCGGCCTCAAACCACGCTGCCGCCGCGTTGGCCGGCCTTCCGGTGGGACTCTGGCTCGGCGACGAGCGCGAGGTCGGGCCCACCGACCCCGCGCGGAACGGCCGCCTCGTCGCCACGGTCTTCGCCGCGGCGATCTGGTCGCCCCGGCCCGAGTTTCTTCCCTGGCCCGACGGCCTCGCCGCAGCGGCGGCCGCGGACTACGAGGCCCTTCTCGCCGGGCGCCTCGGGCCCCAGCCCGCCTTCGACCTTGTCCTCCTCGGCCTCGGCGCGGACGGCCATACGGCGAGCCTCTTCCCGGGCGACCCCATCCTGGACGAAGCGCGGAGGCTCGCCGCCCCTTCGCTGGCCCCCGCGGAGCCGCGGCGGCGGATGAGCCTCACCTTCGGCGCCTTCGCGCGCGCCCGGCGCCTTCGCTTTCTCGTGCGGGGGCCGGACAAGGCGGGGATCGTCGCATCCCTCGCCGCCGAGGACCCCGCCTTGCCCGCGAGCCGCTTGGCCAAGCTCCCGGACGCGGCGATCTATCATTGCCGCGCCGCGGCGCGGTGACTTTAAATCGGGAACCGCCGCCGTCCCGCCGGCGACTAACTAAGCGGAGGGAAACCATGAAACGATTCCTGTGTGTCGTGGCCGTCCTGCTTTTCTCGGCGATGGCGGCGGGCGCCCAAGACGGTCCGGCCATCAGGCGGGAGGTCAAGGAGCTGGCGCTCCAGCAGGCCGAGATCGAAGCGATTGAAAAGTTGGTGGAGCGGGATTCTCTCGAGCTCCAAAAGGCGGCGGGTGAAATCAAGATCCTCCAGGCCCGACTCGAGCGCCTGCTCCTCGAGAAGGCGCCGTCGACCGAGGAGATCCAAAAGCTCGTCCGCGCCAGCCTCGAGTTCGAGTACACGATCCGGATGGCCCGCATCGAGCGCAGCATCGCCCTGCGCAGGCTCCTCGGCGACCGGCGCTGGGCCAGCCTGGAAAAGCTCGTCCGCGCCTATGCGCAGGCCAAGCGCGCCGGGCGGCTCAAGGATGTCGAAGGCTCGGAGGCGCCGGCCAAGCTCTTGGGGCTCCTCGACCGGCTCGACTGGTGAGGGATGGCTTGCGGGCGGCGGAAGGGGAGGGCGCCGCCGATTCGCTTGACGCCGCGGACGGCCTCGCCGCCGCTGCCCGCCGGGAGGCCGAACTCGTCGCGCGTTTCCGGCGGGGAGACCGGCTCGCCTTCGAGGAGCTCGTCCGCGGCCTCCTCCCCGCGATCCGCCGCTTTCTCGCGATGCGCCTCGGCGATCCCGCCGAGGCGGCGGAGGCGGAACAGGAGGTCCTGGTTCGGCTGTATGCCGCCCTGGGCCGCTTCCGCGGCGAGGCCGCGCTTTCAACCCTGGTGTATCGCATCTCCGCCATCGCCGCGGCGGACCTTGTCCGATCGCGCTCCCGGGAGCGCGAACGCTCCCGCCGACTCGACCGGGCCTACGCCGCGTCCCCGCCCCCCGCCGCGCCGGAACCCGGCGCGGAGCTCGAGCGCGCGGAGGCGGCGCGGACCCTGCGGCGCGCCCTCGCCTCGCTCGGCGAGCCGGCGGCCTCGCTGCTCTACCTGCGCGACGCCGAAGGTCTTTCCGTGGCCGAACTGTCGAGCGCCTTCGGCCTGCCCGAGGGCACGGTGAAAAGCAAGCTCGCCCGCGCCCGGGCGAAGGCGCGCGCCTTCCTCCTTGCCGAGGAAGCCGCCGCGTCAAGGAGGATGCCATGAACCAGCGCCGATCCGCGGACAAGCGGAGCATACCTGACAGCCGCGACGGCGGGGTCGAACGCGACGAACTTCTCGGCGCCGCGCTTCGCGACGCGGCGGGCCTCCTGGCCGCGGAACCGCGGGAGCCGGATTTCGCCGCCCTCTACGCGCTGGCCGAGCTCCGCGAGCTCGAGGGCGAGCTCGAGCTCCGCGCCCGGCGGCGTTTCCTGGCCCTGGCGTTGCCCCTCGCCGGCGCCGCCTCCCTCGCCCTTGTCGTCGGCGCGGCCGGCCTTGGCCGGCGCGAGGCGCTCCGCGACGAGATCGCCGCCCTTTCGAGCTGGGCCTTGGGCGCCCCCGCCGAAGGAGCCTCCGCCGAGGCCCGGCTTGACGCCTTGGCCGCCGGGCCTGCGGACGAGCTCGGGCGATTTGTCGAGCGGCTTTGGGGGGCGGACTCCCTCGACTAGCGGGGGGGCTGCTCCCCGGCTGCCCGGTGGCTACCCGGCCGCGGCCAGCCCGTCTTGAGGCCGAAACAATGCGGAAAGCGTCTGCCTGATTTGGGCAGGCGCCTTTTTTGCCCTTGACAGTTTGACGAAAGGCCTTTATTAAATAACTAACTTAGTTAAGTAATGCGAGGGATCACGTGCCAAAGGGCTTTGTCGCCGCGAATCTCAAGGAACTGAACCGCCGCAGCGTATATTCGCTCCTCCGCAGCCAAGGGGAGATCTCCAAGGCCGAAATCACGCGGCAAAGCGGCATCAGCGCGCCGACCGTCATCAAGATCGTCGATTACTTCGCCGAGCTCGGCCTCCTCGTCGAGGGAGGGGAGGGCAGCTCCGCCCTCGGCCGGAAGCCCCAGCTTCTCCGCTACGCTCCCGACGCGGCCTATGCGGTCGGCGCCGAGTACGACGGCCTCCATCTCCACATCGGCCTCGTCGACCTCGCCGGCCGGACCCGGCGAATTCTCAGGCGCCGGGTTGAATCCGATCTCCGCGCCCTGATCACCCGCGAACTCGCTCCCGCGGTCGAGGAGCTTCTCGCCCAAGACGGCCCGGCGCGGGGCGCGGTCAAG
>DAINBW010000450.1:0-3016 GCA_036732745.1 Spirochaetales bacterium
GTTCGTCGAGGCGCACGTCGTCCACGGAGTTCCGCTCGATGACGAGGAGCCGGCCCTTGGCCGCGAAGTTGAAGAAGCCGAAGAGGATTTCGCCGTCCTCCACCTCGAAGACCCGCTCCATGACGGCGCCAAGCCCGAGGGCATCCTCCTCGAGCTCGAAATAGCAGGTCTGCACGAGATAGCCGCGGATCGTGCGCCGCTCGAGGCGGTTGAGCGCCTCGTGGAAGAGCTCGAGCTGGCGCCGCTCCTTGAGCGGCTCGCTCAAGTCCTTGACGAGCTTGAGGGAGGCGCCCCGTTCGACGAGCCAGGCGGCCGCCTCGAAGTCCTCGCGGCGCGTGTTTTCGTGGGTGAAGTTGCCCGTGTCGGAGTAGATCCCGACAAGGGCGATGGTCGCGTCCTCCGCCGAAACCGCCGCGCCCTTCTCCTTGAGGAGGAGGGCGAGGTGGCTCGCGTTCGCGCCGAAGTCCCGGTCGTGCGCGAGGGCGCCGGGAATGTCCCGCTCGGCCGGAGGATGATGGTCGAAGATCTCGATCTCCATCGCGGAAAGATCCCGGCCCTTCACGTGCTCGGCGATCCGGTCCAGGCTCCGCGTGTCCACGACGACCATGCGTTCGACGCTCTCACCCTTCAGGTCGCCGGGCATGAGGAAACCGAGCCGGTCCTCGTAGAGGTTGAGGAGCTTGCGGGCCGAAGGATGGACGAGGGAGCTCCGCACCGGCGCGTGGTCGGGAAAGAGATACCGGGCGAGCACGATCGAGGCGAGGCAATCGAGATCCATGTTCGCGTGGCCGACGATGATCTTCATAGGTTGCGAAGTATAACCGCGGAGGGGCGGAAAACAAGGCGCGGAGCCGCGGCGCGGGGGGGCGGCCCCGGGGGAAAGGGCTTGCCGCGCGGGAGCCTTCCGGCGATGATGGCTCATGCTCCGCTCCGTACTTTTCTTCACGTATTTCTGGCTTTCGATGCTCCTGGCGACGCCGCTCTGCGCGCTCTACCTCCTCCTCAGGCTGGTAGGCCTCGGGGGGCTTTCCCAACCCGCCTTCCAGGCCCTGATCCGCCTCTGGGCGGGGAGCCTCAACGCGGTCACGGGCGCGAAGGTCCGCGTGGAGGGGCTTGAGCGCGTGCCCGCGAAGGGCCCGCTCTGCCTGGTCGGCAACCACCAAGGCAACTGGGACATCGTGCTCGTCCTGGCGCTGATTCCCCGGACCGTCGGCTTCGTGGCCAAGAGCCAGGCCCTCTACATGCCCCTCGTCAACCTCTGGATCACGGCGCTCGATTCGGTCTTCATCGACCGCGGCAACGCGCGCAAGGCGGGCCGCTCCATCGAGCGCGGCGTGGCCAAGCTCAAGGCCGGCAAGGCGATCATGATTTTCCCCGAGGGGACGAGGAGCCGGGGACCCGCGATGGGAGCCTTTAGGCCCGGAGCCTTCAAGCTCGCCACCAAGGCGGGCGCGCCCATCCTGCCGGTGACGATCGACGGAAGTTTCCGGATGTGGGAGGAGAAACTGCGCATCGGCGGGGGCGAGATCCTCTTCACGATCCACGAACCCATCCCCACCGCGGGCCTTGGTCCGGCGGAGCGGAAGCTCCTCCCCGAGCGCGTGCGCTCCGTCATAGCCGGGGGGCTCGGGCGCTAGGCCTGGGCAAGGCGCCCGGGGCGGAAGCGCCCGGGCGCGGGCACACGGTGAAGGGGCGCCCGCCCGCGGACCTTATTTTTCGAACTCGCTCCTGCGCTCGGCGATCACGTCCTCGTCGGACTTGAGCGCGAAGTCGCGGACACAGACGACGATCGCCTTGTTGACGTGGTCCAACGTGTAGACGCTGCAGTAGACGTAGACTTCGTTCCCGAGGACGTATTCCTTCTCGAGGTATTCCTTGAAGCCCTTTTGCCAATACATGATCGGGACGTATTTGCCGCCCATGGGGAACCGGCTCTCGGACACGAACAGGCCGGGATTGCGGTAGAAATTGAGCTCCGTCATGCCGAGCGCCTGGGTCCGGTTGGCCGGAACGGGGTAGGCGTCGAGCTTGATCTTGACCCTGATCCGGTCGAGCTCGGGGAAGTAATGGATGGTCGCGAAGGACTGGTCGTCCTTCTCGTCCTCGCGCGCCCAGCGTTCGTAGAAATCGGCCACGGCGGCCTCGAAGGAATCGACCTGCCGGAAGGACAGGGCCTGGAACCTGGAGGGATCGAGCCATGCGGGGAAGAAGTACCAGAAGCCGTCCTTGAAGACCGGTTTCGCGGTGGTGTTCCGGAGCATATAGGGATCGAGGGCGCGGCTTCGTGCCGCGAGCCGGGTCGTGGCCGCGATGACGCCGATCGCCGCTTCCCTTTCCACCGTCTCGGGCTTGACCTCGTACTTCAGGTTCTTGACGAGGAGTTCGTACTCGGAGACCGCTTCCTTGCCGCCGAGGTAATAGGCCTGCCGGCTCCGGATGAGGATCGAGCGCTCGTCCCCTCCTTCGAGCTTTTCCGCCACGACCTGGCCGGAGACCGGCGAGTACAGCGGACTTCCCGCGGCGGCGGACTGATAGGTCAAAAAGGGAATGCCCGCCACGTCGGCCGGAACGAAGCTCGGCCCGTCGAGGGCGGGAGCCGCGGCGGGCGCGACGGGGGCAAGCCTGGGCGGCGCCGGCGGGGGGGCTCCGGCCTCCAGGCCTTTCGTCGTCGTGCAGGCCATCAGGGGCAGGAGCAACGACGCCAGGGCCAACAATTTTCTCATGCTATCCTCGCTGTCGACAAAAGATTGGTGGGAGGTCCCGCGACCGCCCCGCCCGACCCGCTCGACGAGGTCGGCGCGTTGCGGCGTGGGCGGCACCGGCGCCTTCGCGGAGGCGCCGGCCGGCATGACTGTATCAGGTCACGAAGCCCGTGGCCAGAGCCTGGATCCAGTCCCGCCGCCTAGAGCCGCGGCCCTAGAGCTCCATCAGGAACTGCGACCATTCATACAGCGTGCGATAGCCGAGCGAGGCGTAGAGATTCAGCATGGGGAGGTTGCGGGTCGCCGGTCAGCCG
>DAINBW010000451.1:0-3012 GCA_036732745.1 Spirochaetales bacterium
AAAGGCCGGCGCGCGCGGCGGCGCCGGCCGGCCCGCCCCCGCCCCTCCGGGCGGCGACACCAACCCTCACAACTGTCTTTTTATTTTCTCCCGCCCCCGCCAAAAGGGACGCGGAGGCCCCTCCGCGTCCGAATAATGACGCCAGCGTCGATATTCCTTGACAATGGACCGATCCGCCTTATTATAAAAAAAGCACGATCCGGCCAGCCGGAAATTCTGCTATTAATTACTAGTATATCGTATATCGTCACCGAAGACCTTCGGGACGAAATCGCGACAGGAGTGGAGAGCATGGCACCGAGACCCTTGATCATGAAACTGGCGAACAAGGTCAGCATCGAATCGCTGACCTATACCGGCATCACCGAAAACGATCCGGAATACAAGATCCTCGTTCCGGTCGTCACCGACGAGATGGCCGAGGTCGGCCTCGGCCTCAAGGTGCGGAAGTCGCTGACGGCCGCGGAGGTCGCCGCCAAGGTGGGCAAGCCCGAGGCATACTGTCACGAACAGCTCGAGAAGCTCGCCGACGTCGGCTTCTGCAAGGTCTACTCGGAGAAGGGCGTGGACCAGTACTTCCTCCCCATCTGGGTGCCGGGCATCATGGAGATGATGGTCGCCAACAAGGCGAACGCGGAGAAGTACCCGGTCCTCGGCGAGTGCTTCGAGGAATACACGCGCCGCCGCACCGCCATGCTGGCCCCCAACACCCCGGTCGGCAACGGCCTCATGCGCGTCCTCCCCGTGGAGAAGGCGATCTCCGGCGAGACCGTCGCCCGCAGCTACGAGGAAGTCTCCAAGTTCGTCGAGGACGCCTACATCCTCTCGGTCTCCGACTGCACCTGCCGCCGCTCGCGCCGCCTCATGAACGAGGGCTGCGGCCACCTCGAGACGGACATGTGCATCCAGCTCAACGACGGCGCCGAATACTTCATCCGCACCGGCAAGGCCCGCCAGATCACCAAGGACGAGGCCTACGCCATCCTGAAGCGCGCCGAGGACAACGGCCTCGTCCACCAGACGCCCAACCTCGACGGTCCGGGCAAGGCCCTCGCCATCTGCAACTGCTGCGGCTGCTCCTGCTTCTCGCTCCGCGTCGGCGAATACTACAACGCCTTCGATTTCGTCCGCTCGAACTTCGTCTCCTCCATCGACGCCGAGAAGTGCGTCGCCTGCGGACGCTGCGTCGAGAACTGCCAGGTGAACGCGCTCAAGCTCGGGCAGAAGCTCTGCTCCAAGACGCCGGTCGTCACCGACTTCAAGCACGACCATCCCCGGAACACCGTCTGGGGCAAGGCCCGCTGGAACCCCGACTTCCGCACGAGCCGCGTCGACGTCGTGGAGACGGGCACGGCGCCCTGCAAGACCAACTGCCCGGCCCACATCGGCGTCCAGGGCTACATCAAGCTCGCCGCGCAGGGCAAGTACCAGGAGGCCCTGGAGCTCATCAAGCGGGAGAACCCCTTCCCCGCCGTCTGCGGCCGCATCTGCAACCGCCGCTGCGAGGAAGCCTGCACGCGCGGCGACCTGGACGAGCCCGTCGCCATCGACGAGATCAAGAAGTACATCGCCCAACGCGACCTCGACCTCGCCACGAGGTACGTGCCGCCGATGCTCAACACGATCGGCAAGCCCTTCGGCCAAAAGGTCGCCGTCGTCGGCGCCGGCCCCGCCGGCCTCTCCTGCGCCTACTTCCTGGCCCGCCAGGGCTACCCCGTCACCGTCTTCGAAAAGGAGAAGAAGCTCGGCGGCATGCTCACCCTCGGCATCCCCTCCTTCCGCCTCGAAAAGGACATCGTGGAGGCGGAGATCGACGTCCTCCGCGCGATGGGCGTGACCTTCAAGACCGGCGTCGAGGTCGGCAAGGACCTCACGCTCGCGGACCTGCGCAAGGAAGGCTACAAGGCATTCTACCTCGGCGTCGGCGCCCAGGGCGGCCGCAAGATCGGCATCCCGGGAGAGGAGGCCAAGGGCGTCCGGACCGGCGTCGACTTCCTCCGCGCCGTCAACCTGGGCGGGGACGCGCGGCTCTCCGGCGCGACCCTCGTCATCGGCGGCGGCAACGTCGCGATCGACGTGGCCCGGAGCGCCCTCCGCGCCGGCTCCTCCTCGGTCGCGATGGCCTGCCTCGAGAGCCGGGACCTCATGCCGGCCGCGGCCGACGAGATCGAAGAAGCCCTGGAGGAGGGCATCGCCCTCGAGAACGGCTGGGGCCCCAAGGAGATCCTCGTGGAGGGCGGCGCGGTCAAGGGCGTCGTCTTCAAGAAGTGCCTCTCGGTCTTCGACGCCGAGGGCCGCTTCAACCCGAGCTACGACGAGAAGCAAGTCAGGACCATCGCCTGCGACAACGTCATCCTCTCCATCGGCCAGTCCATCCTCTGGGGCGGGCTCCTCGAGGGCGCCAAGGTCGAGCTCAACCGCAACGGCACCGTGAAGGCCGACCCCTTCACCTACCAGACCGCGGAGCGCGACGTCTTCGCGGGCGGCGACGCCCTCACCGGCCCCAAGTTCGCCATCGACGCCATCGCGGCGGGCAAGGAGGGCGCGGTCTCCATCCACCGCTTCGTCCAGGACGGCCAGAGCCTCGTGCTCGGCCGCGGCCGCAGGCAGTACAAGGAGCTGGACAAGAAGAACGCCGAGATCGGCGGCTACGACGCGGCGCCTCGCCAGAAGCCGGCCCACGGGGACGCGGCCAAGGCCACGAGCACCTTCAAGGACCTCCGCGGGACCTTCACGGAGGAACAGCTCAAGAAGGAGACCGAGCGCTGCCTCGGCTGCGGAGCGACCATCGTGGACCAGTACATGTGCGTCGGCTGCGGCATCTGCACGACCAAGTGCGCCTTCGACGCGGTCAAGCTCGTCCGCAAGACCGACGTCCACGGCGGCCCCTTCGAGAAGCTGGTGCTCGGCGTCGTCGGCCCGAGCATGATGAAGCGCGGCGCGATGATCGCCCTCAAGCCGGTAACGCGCCTGTTCGCCGGTCAGGGAAAGTGACGGACGGCCCGACGGCGC
>DAINBW010000452.1:0-3010 GCA_036732745.1 Spirochaetales bacterium
TGTGCGGGTTGATCTTCGTGAGGATGTTCTCCGCGAAGGCCCCGTAGTGGAGCATGGAGGCGTAGCGGCCCGCCGAGTTGACGATGGGCAGGGACTTCGAGTCGGCTTTCCCCATCAGCGACAGGGCCTCCCAGAGCGGCGTCGTGTCGCGCACCGTCTCGGCCGGGCCGGACAGCCAGTACTCGACCTTCGGGATGAGGTCGGGCACGAACTCCGGCAGCGTGACGCCGAAGCGCTCGAAGATGTATTCGGTCTGCGGGTTGACGGCGCCGGCGCGCGCGGCGCGCGCCTCGGCCATGCCCTGGGCCCGCTTCAGGTTCGCGTAGGCCGTCGCCGCGACGACGGAATCGGTGTCGGGATTCTTGTGCCCGAGCACGTAGACGGTCTTTTCCAACAAGGCCCTCCGAGGCTCCTCATGCGATCGTGCCGGCGGCTCCCGGGCGGGGATCGACGATCCCCCGCCCGCCGCCCTCTGTTTATTCCGCTTCGAAGAGCGAGATGGACCTCGGCGCGAAGCGCGCCGTCCCCCCGCCCCGTTCCAGGCGCTCCACCAGGGGCCGGCCGCGGTCGTGCGTCCCGGAGGCGGCCTCGTAGGGCCGGTCCCCCAGGTTCGCCACGCCCCGCACCCGGCCGTCCCGGCTCCGGAGGGAGAAGACGTCCCGCTCCAGCCGCTCGGCGCCGAATTCGAGCCCGGCCAGGGCGTCGTAGAGCCCGATCATCCGCGCGGTGAAGGCCGCGGCGCCCGCTTCCCGGGAATCGGCGGCGGAATCGGAGAACATGATCTGGGAGGCCAGGAGGAAGTCCGCCAGCGCCACGAGCTCCTTCTCCGCCTCGCCGAGCCCCATGCCCCGCTCGCGGCAGAACACGACGTCCGGATCGTTGACGAAAACCGTCCCGTCCAGGAGGGAGCGCCCGATCGTCGCCAGCAGGTTCGTGTAGGCCGCCGGCCGGCCCTCGTGGGAGACGGCCTTCAGGACCGGCCAATCCCAGCTCTCCCGCGTGTCCGCGCCGATCCGCATGAGCGGGAAGTGCCGGAACGAGGACTCGAGCGGCGCGCCGCAGCCGAGCCAGGCCACCGGCCGGCCCCGCCGGTCCGCCACCCGGGACGTTATGCGGCCGATGACGCGCTCGTAGTGTTCGAACGCCGCGCCGCCCCCCGCCCGCTTCCCGGGCATGAAGGCCGCATAGAGGAAGTCCAGCTTCAGGTAGCGGAAGCCCCAGTCCTCCACCACGCGCTCGAAGAGCGCCTCCAAATAACTCCCGACCTCGGGGATGGACAGGTCCAGGCAGTAAAAGTCCCCCTCCCAGTTCGGGTTCCAGCCGGCGGAGACGAGGCGCCCGCCCTTCCCGCGGAGGAGCCAGTCGGGATGGTCGCGGAATACGGCGCTCGACCGGGTGACCAGGAAGGGCGCGAGCCAGAGCCCCGGCACCAGCCCCTTCTCCTCCGCCCGGGCCGCGAGCCGCTCAAGGCCCCGCGGGAACTTGCCCTCGTGGATCTCCCACTCGCCCACGGCCTTCTGCCAGCCGTCGTCGATCTGGAAAACCGTCGGCCGGCCGCGCGCCAGGTAATAGTCGCGGATCAGGTTCGGCTCCGCGACCAGCGCCTCCAGGTCCTCCTCGATCATCGCCTCGTCGATCTTCGTGTAGTGGTTGTACCAGGACTCGTAGCCCCCCGGCATGAGACTGCCGCCCTGCCCCAGGAAGGCCAGCCGGTCAAAGTGCCCGAAGCCGCCAAAGGCCGCGCGGAAGGCGTCCTTCGCGCCGAAATAGCCCGTCCGGTGAAAGAGCCTGAGCTCCGCGACCCACTCCCCCGCCGCGAGACGCGCGCCCGCCGCCAGGATCCCCACGCGGAGGATCGGCCTCCGCCTCCCCAGGCGGAACGTGACGGGCGGCGTGCCGGAGTTCCGCGACACGAGGAAGAGCCGCTCCTCGCCGGCGCGGAGGCCGAGGTAAAAGTGGGAAAGGAACTCGCCGCGGGCGGCGGGCCGGCAGGGCGGCTGGCTGAAGGGCGCCATGCCCTTGAGGAGGGTGGGCCGCACCCGCTCGGATCTCCCGAGTTCGCCCGCGAAGGACCAGGATTGCCAGCCGTTCACCAGGCAGAGGCGGCGCCCCGGGTCGCGGAAGCCGGCGCGCGTCGCCTCCGGCACGCGGGCCAGCCCGAGCAGCTCCTCCAGCCCCGTCTCCAGGACGGCGCTCTCGGCCTCGTCAAGCTCGAGCGCGCGGGCGGCGCTGATCCTGAGGCGGATCTGCCCGTCGACCTCGTCGACGACGGCGGCGAAACGCGGATCGGTATGCACGGCACGGACCTCCGGGAGCGATCGGTACACAAAAAGGCGACGCTAGTGTACTATCCGCGGAGCGGGCAGTCAAACCGCCCCCCGGAGCAGCAATGGTACGCCTCTACGCCTTCCTCGGAAACCACGGCCGCGAACACCGCGGCAACCGCCACAACGTCGCCTGGCAATTTCTCGAAAGCCTCCCCTTCCACGGGGAGCTGCGCTTCGACCGCAAGTTCAAGGGCCGCTTCGCCCAGTGGGAAGGCCCCGCCGGCCGCCTCTACTTTCTCCTCCCCGAGACCTACATGAACCTCTCCGGCGATTCCGTCGCCGAACTCATGCGCTTTTTCCAGATCGCGAACGACGAGATCCTCGCCGTCCACGACGAGCTCGAACTCCCCTTCGGCACCTTCGGCTTCAAGCTCGGCGGCGGCCTCGGCGGCCACAACGGCCTGCGCTCCCTGGAGGCGCGCCTCGGCACCCGGGACTTCCGCCGCCTCCGCTTCGGCATCGGCCGCCCCGCCCACGCCGACATCGCCGGCTACGTCCTCTCCGACTTCGACCCCGCGGAGCGCGAATCCCTCGCCTGCGCCGTCTTCCCCAAGGCCGCGGCCGCCCTCGACCTCTGCATCCGCGACGGCTTCGACGAGGCCCTGAAACGCTTCCCGAAGGCCAAGGCCCTCGAATAGCCCTCGACCGGCAAAGGGGGAGCGCCCCGCCGCGGGCTCGGGCGC
>DAINBW010000453.1:0-3008 GCA_036732745.1 Spirochaetales bacterium
GCGGGCGATGGAGCGGCCGAGGCTCGTCTTGCCGGTGCCCGGGGGACCGACGAGGCAAAGGATGGGGCCGCGGGCCCGCTCGGAGAGCTGGCGCACGGCGATGAACTCGAGGATGCGCTCCTTCACCTTCTCCATGCCGTAGTGGTCCTCGTCGAGGACGCGGCGGGCGCGGGCGATGTCCTTGTTGTCCTGGCTGCGGGCGGACCAGGGGAGGTCGGCGAGCCACTCGCAGTAGACGCGCAGGACACCGGCCTCGGGGCTGAAGGGCTGGAGCTTGCCGAGCCGCGAAAGCTCGCGGCGCGCCTTGTCGGCGACCTCCTTGGGCGGCGACTTGGCGAGCAGGGCCTTTTCAAGCTCCTTGGTCTCGGACTCCTCGCCGTCGCGGCCGAGCTCCTTGTTGATTTCCTTGAGCTGTTCCTGGAGGAAATACTCGCGCTGGTTGCGGTCGATGCGGTTCTTGACCCGCGCGCCGATCTTCTTCTGGAGGTTGAGCAGCTCGATCTCGCCCTCGACGGCGGCCTCCACGGCGACGAGGCGCTCCAAGGCCCCCTCGGGGGAGAGGAGCTCCTGCTTGCGGTCGGCCTTGAGGGGGAGGGCGCTCGCGATCACGTCGCAGAGCTCGTGGGGACCGGGCGCCCGCTCCGCGGCGGAGAGGGTCTCGGGCGGGAGCTTCTTGGCGAGTTCGCCGTATTGGAGGAAGGAGCGGCGGAGGAGCTTCTGCGTGGCCTCGAGTTCGCCCTGCTCCTCGGCGCTCGGGGTTTCCGGCTTGGCGAAGGGTTCGACGAAGGCGGAGATGTAGTCCTTGCGGAAGGCGGTCTTCCTGATGCGGACGCGGGCCTCGCCCTCCACGAGGAGGCGGATGGAACCGTCGGGCAAGCGGACCTGCTGGACGATGCGGGCCACGGTGCCCACGTCCTCGACCTCGATTTCGGCCTTGCGCTCGTCGCCGGAGGCCTTGAGGAGGGCTACGACGACGCGCTTGTCGGCCTTCATCGCCTCCTCGACGCCGCCGACGGCCAGCTTGGTCGCCGCCGACAGGGGCGCGACCGCCTTGGGGAAGACGATCGCGTCACGCATGTAGACGAGGGGGATCTCGGTCTGCGAGGCCCCGGTCAGCGCCCCGAGGAGGTTCATGCGCTCTTCTGCAGGATCTCCACGGCGGGGGCGGACTTGCCCTCGACGGTGCCGCGGTTCACGACGACGCGCTTGGCGCCCTCGATGGACGGTATGTCGTACATCACGTCCATCATGAGGGATTCGACGATGGCGCGGAGGCCGCGGGCGCCGGTGTTGCGGGCGATGGCCCGCTCGGCGATGGCCTCCACGGCGCCCTCGTCGAAGACGAGTTCCACGCCGTCGATGCGCATCGACTCCTGGTACTGGCGGATGATGGCGTTCTTGGGCTCGGTGATGATGCGCTTCAGGTCCTCGAGCTTGAGGTCCTCGAGCCCGACCTGGATGGGCAGGCGGCCGATGAACTCGGGGATCATGCCGAACTTCACGAGGTCGTCCGGGTGGAGCTGGGAAAAGAGGGCGCGGAAGTCCTTTTCGGACCGCGGCTTCACGTCGGCGCCGAAACCGAGCGGGTGCTTGGCGACGCGGCTTTCGATCAGCTTGTCGAGGCCGACGAAGGCCCCGCCGCAGATGAAGAGGATGTTGGTCGTGTCGATGCGGAGGTATTCCTGCTGGGGGTGCTTGCGGCCGCCCTGGGGCGGGACGTTCGCGACCGTGCCCTCGATGATCTTGAGCAGGGCCTGCTGGACTCCCTCGCCGGAGACGTCGCGGGTGATGGAGACGTTTTCCGTCTTGCGGGCGATCTTGTCGATCTCGTCGATGTACACGATGCCGCGCTCGGCGGCGGCGATGTTGCCGCCCGCGTTCTGGATGAGCTTGAGGAGGATGTTCTCCACGTCCTCGCCGACATAGCCCGCCTCGGTGAGGGTGGTCGCGTCGGACATCGCGAAGGGGACCTTCAGCTTCTTGGCGAGGGTGCGCGCCAGGAGAGTCTTGCCCGTGCCGGTAGGGCCGATGAGGAGGACGTTCGACTTCTCGAGTTCGACCTCGCTCTTGCCTTCCTGGATGTGGGAAATCCGCTTGTAGTGGTTGTAGACGGCGACCGAAAGCACCTTTTTGGCGTATTCCTGGCCGACGACGTACTGGTCGATGTATTCCTTGATCTCGCGCGGCTTCGGGACCTCGCCGGAGAAGCCCGTGGCCATGTCCTGGTCTTCCTCGGTGAGGATCTGCTCGCAGACCTTGACGCACTCGTCGCAGATGTAGACGCCGGGACCGGCAATGATGCGGCGGGCGTACTGGGCGCTCTTGCCGCAGAAGGAGCAGACGCGCTCCTCGGCGTTATTTTGCTTCTGCTTGGCCATGCTTCCTCCGTTCGAGGACCCGGTCCACGAGGCCGTAGGCGAGCGCCTCGGCGGCGGACATGAAGAAGTCGCGCTCCATGTCCTTGGCGACCACGTCGGTGCCCTTGCCGGAGTGGAGGGCGAAGTACTCGACGGTAAGGCGCTTCAGGCGGAGGATCTCCTTGGCCTGGAGGCTGATGTCGGAGGCCTGGCCCTGGGCGCCTCCCCAGGGCTGGTGGATCAGCACCCGGGAGGAGGGGAGGGCGAAGCGCTTGCCCGCGGTGCCGCAGGCGAGGATGAGGGCCCCCATGGAAGAGGCCTGCCCGAGGCAGATGGTCTGCACGTCGGGGCGGATGTACTGGATCGTGTCGTAGATCGCGAGGCCTGCCGTCACCGACCCGCCGGGCGAATTCACGTAGACCGAAATGTCCTTTTCGGGGTCCTGGGACTCGAGGAAAAGGAGCTGGGCCACCGTGAGGTCGGCGGTGAGATCGTTGATCTCGCCGTCGATGAAAATGATCCGGTCCTTGAGGAGCCGGGAGTAAATGTCGTACGAGCGCTCGCCGATGCCGGTCTGCTCGATGACGATCGGCACCAGGTTGTGCATCCTCTCATCCATACGCTTCGCGCCTCACACCGAAGGATTGTCTC
>DAINBW010000454.1:0-794 GCA_036732745.1 Spirochaetales bacterium
CGAGAAGCGCTCGGCCGTGCTCCTGAGTCCGGCGAGGTCGCGGCCCTCTTCTCCGGGAGCCGCGGTAGCGGCCGCGGGGCGCTTATCGGCGCCTTCCGGCTCCGCTCCGGCCTTCGGGGGCGCGGCTGGCTCGGTCAGGGACGGCGCCGCGGCGGCGCCTGCCGGGGGAGCCCCGGCCTCTCGTCCCGCGAGCAGCAGGCTGGCGGCCAAGGCCAAGCCGACGAAGGCCAGGCTCGTGAGGAGGAAGAGGCGCCGCTCGCGGGGACTCGGGCCTCGGGCGCCGGCGCGGCGGCTGGATTTTCTCGGGGACACTGCAAGGGACTATAACGCCGCCCCCGCCGATGGGCAAGGGCGGCGCGTTCAGGAGATGGTCGTTCGGGAGAGGCCGTTCAGGAGAGGGCGTAGCCCATGGACTCGGCGGCGCCGTCCTTGAGCTTCTTGATGGCTCGTTTTTCGATCTGGCGCACGGTCTCGGGGGAGATGCCGAGTTCGGTGCCGATGCGCTTCAGGGTGAACTTCTCGCCGTTCAGAAACTCGAAACGATAGAGGAGGATGCGCTTTTCCTTCTCCTGAAGGAGCTCGAGCATGCGGACGGCCTCCTCGCGGAGACAGGCGCGCATGAGCTCGCCGTCGGGGCTGTAGGTGTAATCCTCGAAGACATCGATGACCGAGCCCGAATCCTCGCCGTTCTCCGTGTCCAGGGAGAGGAGTGCGGAGGACATGCCCATGACCGCCTCCACGGAGCTTTCGGGGATGGCGAGCTCGGCGGCGATTTCGGCGGGCGTCGGCTCGCG
>DAINBW010000454.1:804-3000 GCA_036732745.1 Spirochaetales bacterium
GTGTTGTAGGTTTTCTGGATCCGGCGGAGGAGCTCCTCCTTCCGGTGGGGAAGGCGGATCGCGCGCCGGCTGTTGACGAGGGAGCGCGTGATGGATTGCTTGATCCACCAGGACGCGTAGGTCGAAAAGCGGACGTTCCGTTCGCCGTCGAACTTTTCAGCGGCCTTGATGAGGCCGACGTTGCCTTCCTGGATGAGGTCGACGAGGGGCATGTCCTGGGTCACGAAGGCGCGGGCGATCTTGACGACGAGGCGGAGGTTGGCCTCGATGAGGCGGCGCCGCGCTTCTTCGTCACCCTTGGCGATGCGGCTCGAAAGCTCCCGCTCCTCGTCGGCGGTCAGGAGCGGAACTCGCTTGATGGCCGCGTAGTAGGAGTGGAGAACGTCTTCCTTGGTGTCGCTTACGGTCTTGGTGTTCATTTCATTGGCTCCGCTAATACTAGTGCAGGAAGCGTGCCAACTAGAGGGCGGGGTTTAAAGTCAAGAGTAATGATATATGTGGATTGGAATTACAAAACGCCGAGTCCGGCGATGCTCCACGGATGTCGGGGAAACGTATACAGTCTTGTACTATTGTGCGTTGTACTCGTATAGGAAAGTAGACAGGATGGAGGCTGAAGCGCAGTTTTCGGTATTCCACGAACTAACATACCGCGGGCGAGGGAAAAAAACAGGGTGGAGAAGGAAAACCTGCCGTTGCGGGGGCGGCGACTCCGGAGGACGGGCTTAGGGTATGAGCTCGGCCCGGGCTTCCAGGGCACGCGGGCCGTCAAGCCGCTCGGCGCTGTAATTCTGGATGAACACGAAGATGGCGAGAACGGAGACGAGGGCGATGACGAACTTGCGCACGATTTCCTCCGGGAAGCGACCGGCCTACGATACCTTTTCGCGGTCGGCCGCTTCAAGCGGTTGCGATGTTCATTTGAGCATTTTAAGCGGATTGGTCGGCTGGCCGCGCTTGAAGACGCCGAAATGGAGATGCGGACCGGTGCTGTAGCCGGTGTTGCCGACGAGGCCGATGACCGCTCCCTGCGCGACGGCTTTTCCCACCGCGACCGAATAGGACATGAGATGGGCGTACATGGTCTGGATGCCGTCCGCGTGGGTGAGGATCACGTAATTGCCGTAGACGGAATTGTAGCCGCGGTCGGCGACGCGGCCGTCCATCGCCGCCTTGACCGGGATTCCCGGCGCCGCGACGATGTCGATGGCGGCGTGGAAGCGCCGGACGCCGGAAAAGGGATCCTCGCGGTAGCCGTAATAGGAACTGATCGCGCCGCGCACCGGCCAGACGACGCTCGTGCCGAAAAAGCGCTTCCGCTCGGCCTCGGGCAGCTTGGCGCCGGGGATGAAGATGCTCTGCCCCGGCCGCACGACGGAGGTGCCGAGGTCGTTCGCGTCCGCGAGGAGGCTGACCTCCACCTTGTAGCGCTTGGCGATGCCGCCGAGGCTTTCGCCCTTGGCCACGACATGGACGAGCCCGTCCATGTTCGGCACGCGGAGCTCGGTTCCCGCCTTGAGGCTCGTCGCGTTCTTGACCCCGTTCATGCTGATGAGGCTGTCGATCGAGAGGCCGTGGCGCTTGGCTATGGCGCCGAGATTGTCGCCGGGCTTGACCTTGTAGGTCGCCACCTCGAGGGTCTTGGGCGGCGGCGGCGCTTCGAGGCCCTCGTCGGGCGCGGCCTCGGCGAGCTCCGGCGAGAGGTAGGAGAGGAGGAGGTCGGCGCCCGAATTCTCGGCGGGAAGGAGGCCCGTCTCGGGCAGGGGAAAGACCGGCGGGGCGAAGGCGAGGAAGAGGCCGGCGCCGGCCAGGACGAGGAGGAGGGCGCCGCCGGCGAGGCGGCTGGCGCGCCGGAGACCCTCGTCGCGGGATGGGGCCGGGGAAAGCGCGGGCTCGCCGGGGAAGGGGCGGGCGGTGGCGGCGTCGCCGGCGGCGCGAGTGGCGTGGGCGGCTTGGGTGTGGGCGGCCATGGCGAGGCGACGAGCCAGGCCGCGGAGCAGGTCGCCAAGACCACGGAGGCCCCGAAGGCCCGAGTCGCGGCCGCGCCGGCGCGGCGGATTCGGGCGGCGGGGTTCCTCCGGCCGCAGGAAGGGGGCGGTCCGGGGCCGGGGGCGCTGATCGCCGAGGGGCGAGCGGAACAGGGCCTCGCCGCCGAGCTCGAGGGGGCGGTCGGCGTAGCCCCGGCCGGCGGCGGCC
>DAINBW010000455.1:0-2968 GCA_036732745.1 Spirochaetales bacterium
CGCCGCCGAGGATGGTCGGCGCCTCCGCGGCCAGGGGGGCGGCGCCCCGCGGCCAAGCCCGAGTCTCTGGTCCGTCGGCCAAGGTCGCGATGCCGGGCGCCAGGAGGGGCAGCAGGACCAGGATCCACGCGAGCGACACCGCCCTTCGCGGGCCGCCCGGGAACGGACGCGGCATCGACGCCGCCTATCGCCTCGGGAAGAAACGGCGTCCGGGATTGACGCCGAAACGCACGAGGAAATAGAGCCAGCCGAAGCCGAAGCCCGCGAGGTGGGTGAGGTGGGCGACGGAACTCCTGAAGCTGAAGAGCTCGGAGAAGATCTCGATGAGGGTGTAGCCGATCACGAGGAGGGGCGCGCGCACCGGAAGGATGCCCCAGACGTAGATCTCCGCGTTCGGATAGATCGCCGCGAAGGCGAGGAGCACCGCGAAGACGGCGCCCGAAGCGCCGAGGAGGAATACCCCGTAGGCCCCGGTGAGGAGATAGGCGGCGAAGGAAAAGAGGCCGGCGAGGAAACCGGTCACGAGATAGTAGAGGAGGAATTCCTTGCTCCCGAGCTCGCGCTCGACCTGGGTGCCGAAGAACAGGAGACCGAGCATGTTGACGAGGAGGTGGGAGAGGTCGGCGTGGAGGAACATGTAGGTGAAGGGCTGCCAGAGCTTGCCCGAAAGCACGGCGAGGGGATTGAGGGCGAGGAGATAGGCGAGCTCGGGCGCCAGGAGGCGGAGGGCGAAGACGAGGATGTTCGCGCCGATGAGCCAAAGCGCCAGGCTGCTGTTCGAATAGCGGAAAGGCCGGCGAAGCAAGCTGGTTCGATCCATGGATCTACTGTACGGAATTATCGCGCCCGCGGCAAGCGAGAAGCGGCGGCCGGGCGCGCGGCGGCGATGGCGGCGATGGCGGCGCGGCGGCGCTTGCGCGGCCGGCGGGACCCGCGCTAACATCGGGGCAGGGGGATGTCCCGTGAGCGAACGCGCGCCCGATTGCCTCAAGTGTCTCCACTTCCACGTCACCTGGGATCCCGCCTTTCCCCGCTCCTGCGCAGTGTTCGGCATCAAGAGCCAGCGCCTGCCGTCCCTCGAGGTCTTCGCGGCCACGCGCCGCCACTGTCCCGCCTTCGAGGAAAAACCGGGGCTCAAATAGCGTGAACGGCGCCCCTCGCATTGAGGAAGCGAACGCCGCGGCGCTATACTGCCACCATGAAGGAACTACTCGAAACCCTCGTCCGGGAAGGCCGCGCCCTCGCGCCGGGCGGCGCCTGCGCCTCCTACATACCCGCCCTCGCGGCGGTCGACCCCCGCCTCGTCGGCCTGGCCCTGGTGGACGGCGAGGGCCGCCTCTTCGAGGCCGGAGACTCGCGGATTCGATTCTCCATCCAGAGCGTCTCCAAGGCCCTCGCCCTCGCCTACGTCCTCGAGGAACGGGGCGAGGACGCCGTGTTTTCCCGCGTCGGCAAGGAGCCGACGGGCGACCCCTTCAACTCGATCATCCGCCTCGAGACCTCACGCCTCGGCAAGCCCTACAATCCCATGATCAACGCGGGCGCCATCGTCGTCGCCTCGCTCTTGCCCGAAGCGGTCGCCGCCCATGCGGCCGGAGGCTCGGGCCCCGCGGCCAGGGCGGCCGGCCTGCGCGCCTTCGTCGGCCGCGCCTGCGGCCGCGGGAGCGGCGACGCCGTGACTTACGACGAAACGGTCTACGCTTCGGAGCGCGGCACCGCGAACCGCAACCGCTCGATCGCCTGGTTCCTGAAGGAGCTCGGACTCCTGGACGGCGACGTCGAGGAGAGTCTCGAGGCCTATTTCCTCCAGTGCTCGATGCTGCTCGACGCGGCCGACCTGGCGCGCGCCGGCTCCCTCCTCGCCTACGACGGCGTCGCGCCCTGGTCGGGCGAACGCCTACTCTCCACGCGCAACGCGCACATCGTGAAAAGCCTCATGGCCACCTGCGGGCTCTACGACGGTTCGGGGGAATTCGGCGTGGACGCCGGCTTGCCCGCGAAGAGCGGCGTGGGCGGCGGCATCCTGGCCGCGGCCAAGCGCCGTTGCGGCATCGGCGCCTTCGGTCCGGCCCTGGATCCGCGGGGCAACAGCGTCGCGGGCACCCACATGCTCAAGCGGCTTTCCGCCGAACTCGACCTCTTCGCCCTCTAGGCGAAGGGCTTTGGGAGGATGACATGGATTTTTTCGACACCGTGCACCGGCGGGCGAGCGTCCGCAACTTCAGCCCCTTCGAGATCGGCGAGGCGCAATGGGAAACGATGTTCCGCGCCGCGATGGCCGCGCCCTCCGCGGTCAACCGCCAACCCTGGGACTTCGTCCTCGTCCGGGACCGCGAGGTCCTGACGAGCCTCGCGGAAGCCTTGCCCTACGCGAGAATGACCGCCGAAGCCTCCGGCGCGGTCCTCGTCTGCGCGACACCCGAACGCGCCTACGACGGCTCGATCGAATTCGCCGTCATCGACGCTTCCCTCGCCTGCCAGAACCTTCTCTTGGCCGCGACCGCCCTTGGCCTCGGCGCCGTCTGGACCGCCGTGTATCCCGAAAAAGACCGCGAGGCGGCCGTGCGCGCCATCCTCGGCGTGCCGGACGAGGTCATTCCCCTCGCCCTCGTCCCGATCGGCAAGCCCTTCGGACCGGTGGCCGCGAAGGACAAGTTCCGGCGCGAGTCCATCCATGAGGGCAGGTGGTAGGGATTCTCAAGCCCAAGCCTCGATCGGCGCCCCATAAAGCAACAGCCACCCTTGCGGGTGGCTGTTGTCGTTAAGGCGCCGATCGGAGTCGAACCGATTCATGAAGGTTTTGCAGACCTCTCCCTTCCCACTTGGGTACGGCGCCGTTTGCGAAAGCAAACACTACAATATTTACCTTATGCCGCGCGCTTACCAGCGCACGGCGCCATTCGCGATAGCGAATACTACGATCTTTACCTTACGCCTCGCGCCGGAGACGCGTGGGGGCGATCAGGAA
>DAINBW010000456.1:0-2952 GCA_036732745.1 Spirochaetales bacterium
GGCGGGGAGGGGAACCGGCCTTCGGGCTCCGAACTCTCCTACACCTTCCACGGCCGCGACGTCTACGCCTACACGGGGGCCCGCCTCGCCGCCGGCCGCGTCGCCCTGTCCGAACTCGGTCCGGCGGTCGATCCCGGCTCCCTCGTCGAGCTGCCCCACGTCCCGGCCGCCCGCGACGGCGACGCGGTGACCGGCACGATCGACGTCCTCGACGTGCGCTTCGGCAGCCTCTGGTCGAACATCCCCCACGGGCTCTTCGACGGCCTCGGCGTCCCCTACGGCGGCCGCGTGGAAGTGTCGATCCGCAACGACACGCGCGAGCTCTACCGGAACACGATGGCCTACGCCCGCTCCTTCGCCGAGGTCAACGTCGGCGAGCCCCTCGTCTACATCAACTCGATCCTGAACCTCGCCGTCGCGATCAACCAGGGCTCCTTCGCCCGCGCCTACAACATCGGCACGGGCCTGTCCTGGAAGATCGCCGTCAGGAAGGCGCCGCGCGTCGTCTATGAATAGGAAAAGGGCCGCCCCCGGGGGACGGCCCTTCGCTTTTCACGCCCGGTTCGCCCGGATCACTTCTTGGCGAGGGCGGCGGCGTTCTTGCCGGCGATGCGCCCGAAGGTGACGATGTCGGCCAACGCGTTGCCGCCCAGGCGGTTGCCGCCGTGGACGCCGCCCGTCACCTCGCCCGCGGCGAAGAGGCCGGGGATCGGCGCGCCCTTCGTCGAGACGACGCGGGTCGCGGCGTCGATCTTGACGCCGCCCATCGTGTGGTGCACCGCGGGCGTGACCTCGATCGCGTGGTAGGGGCCGACGGACAGGGCGCGGGGCATGTCGGGCCGCGCGAAGTCGGCGTCGGCCTTGGCTGCGACGAAACCGTTGTAGCGCTCGATCGTCGCCGCCAGGGCCGCGGGATCGACGCCGATCTTCGCGGCGAGCTCCGCGGGGCTCGCCGCCTCGACGACGATGCCCATCTTCACGTAGTCCTCGATGGCCTTGAGGCTCTTCCGGACGGAGGTGTCGAAGACGAGGTAGGCGGTCTTCTCGGGAAGGCCGAGGATCGCGGCGGAGACCACGTCGCGGGTCCGCATCTCGTTCCCGAAGCGGGCGCCCTTGTGGTCCACGAGGATGGCGCCGTTTCCGCGCACGGCCTCGGTGACCATCTCCTTGCCGGGGGCGTAGGTCGGGTGGGTCTGGATCTCCTTCATGTCCACGAGGGCCGCGCCGATCTTCTCGGCCAGGAGGATGCCGTCGCCCGTGGCGCCGGAGTGGTTCGTCGTCGCGAAGCCCTTGAGGGCGGGATTGAGGCGGACGAGCATCTCCTCGTTGGCGCCGAAGCCGCCGGCGGCCAGGACGACGGCCTTGGCCGCGACGGAGTGTTCCCTGCCGCCGATGGCGACGCGGACACCGCGGGCGGCGCCGGCCTTGTCGACGAGGATCTCGAGGACCTTGGCCTCGGTGAAGACGGCGATGCCGCTCTTCGCCTCGGCGGCCTTCTTGAGGGTCTTTACGATCTCGGGGCCCGCCTTGGAACCGCCCGCGGGCAGGTGGATGCGGTTGACGGAAGCGCCGCCGGAGCGGCTCACGTCCGAGAGGTCGCCGCCCATGGACTCGATCCAGTCGAGGGATTCGACCGCCTTCTCGGAGAGGATCTTCACGAGGGCGGGATCGTTCTTGTCGTAGCCGCCCTTCATCGTGTCCTTGAAGAAGAGCTCGGGGCTGTCCGCGATGCCCTTCGCGGACTGATGCCTGGTGCCGGCGGCGTTCATGCCGCCCGTCGCGCGGACGGTGTTGCCGCCGAGGACGCCCATTTTCTCGAAGACGACGACCGAGGCTCCCGCGAGGGCGGCCTCGTTCGCGGCGGAGAGACCGGCGCCGCCGCCGCCGGCGACGATCACGTCGTAGGCCTTGGCCGGCGCGCGGACCGCGACGGCGGCCTTGGCGGCGCCGCCCTTGAAGCCGGCCTGAGCCAGGGCGGCGGAGACGGCGGCGAGGAAGCCCTCGCTCGAATCGGAGGCGCCGGAGACCACATCGACCTCGGCGCTGTTGGCCGCGATGACGCGGCGGGAAAGCTCCTCGAAGGCGGAATCGCCGAGGACGGCGGTCTCGTCGTTCGAGAGCACTTCGATTTTCAGGATCTGGCGGGCGCTGACGGTGACGGCGACCTTGAGCTCGCCGCCGTGCCCCTTGCCGACGCCGACATAGGTGCCGGGAACATAGGCCGCGCCCGGGGTGGCGCAGGCGCCAAGCCCGAGGATGAGGGCGATGGCGATGGCGATGAATGCGAAGGTGACGCGCGTGGACATGAATCTCGCTCCTTGCGGGGTCATATTGGGGATAATTTTATCTATATAGTTTGCCTTTGTCAATTAGCTCCATTTGGATAATTTTAAGCACCACTCGGTGTAAATCCATCGATTCGACCCATCCCAACGCGCCCGCCACACCTTGCTCCCGACCAAGGGTCTCGGGCAAACTGGCCTACATGCCCTCCCCCGCGCGATCCCGACCCGCCTTCCTCGACCTGCCCGAAGCAGACCTGCCCATCCGCCCCTTCCTCGGCGACATCGAGCGCCTCCTCGTCGAAAAGGGGAGCCTGGTCCTCGCGGCGACGCCCGGCGCCGGCAAGACGAGCCTCGTACCCCTCGCGCTGGCGGCGGGCGGCGGGATGGGCGGCAAGATCCTCGTCCTCGAGCCCCGGCGGGTCGCGGCGGTCCAGGCCGCCGCCCGGGCCGCGGAGCTCCTCGGCGAGGCGGTGGGCGACAGCGTCGGCTATCGCGTCCGCCAGGACTCCCGCTCGGGTCCCGCGACGCGCCTCGAGTTCGTCACCGAAGGCGTCCTCGTTCGCCTGATCCAGGAGGACCCGGGCCTCGAAGGCGTCGGCCTCCTCGTCTTCGACGAGTTCCACGAGCGCAGCGTCCAGGCCGACCTCGGCCTGGCCCTGGCCCTCGA
>DAINBW010000457.1:0-2949 GCA_036732745.1 Spirochaetales bacterium
CCTCGTGCTGGCCGGCGACGAGGTCTACGAACAGGCCGCCGCGACGCGGCGCCGCGCCTCCGCCTCAGCGAGCCTCGTTACGGCGCTGGCCCTCCTCCTCGTCGGTCTCCTCGTGGCCTACACGATCCGGTCCATCACGCGGCCCCTGAAGCGCCTCGGCGGCATCCTGGAGCGCATGGGCACCGGCGACCTGACCGACCGTTTCGGCGCGGCCTGCTCCGACGAGGTCGGAAAGATGGCCGAAGGCGTCGACTGCCTTTCGGAGGATCTGTGTTCCCTCCTCGGCACGGTCAAGGACCGCGTCGAGGCCCTGGAGGCGGAGGGCATGGTCCTCGCCGAGAACATGTCGGGCACCTCCTCCTCCGCCGCTCGCATCCGCGAGAACGTCGAGGCGGCGCGCCGCCTCCTGGCCGAGCAGTCGGTGGTCGTCGGCTCGACCTCGGCCTCCATCCGGAAACACGCGCGGGGTGTCGAGACGCTGTCCCGCATGATCGAAAGCCAAGGCTCCATCCTGAGCGAGTCGGCCGCCGGCGTCGAGGAGATGATCGCCAACGTCGAATCGGTCGCCTCCGGCGCGGCCTCGGCGGCGGAGGCGAGCGCGAGGCTCCGCGCCGAGGGAAGCAGGGGCAAGGCGCGCATCGACGAGACCCGGGAGGCCGCTGAGTCCATTGCCCGCGCCTCGGAGAACCTGAGCGAGGCCGCGGTCCTCATCGAGGAGATCGCGGAGCGCACGAATCTCCTGGCCATGAACGCGGCCATCGAGGCCGCCCACGCCGGGGACGCCGGCAGGGGCTTCGCGGTGGTGGCCGACGAGATCCGCAAGCTCGCCGAGCAATCCACGGAGCGCGCGCGGGAGATCGGGGTCGACCTCGGGCGCGTCGCCGGCGCGATAGGCGCCGTCAAGGACTCCTCCTACGCCGCCGTCGCCTCCTTCGGGGAGATCCTGGACCGGGCGGGCTCCCTGGACGCCGAGGTGGGCCGGATCAGCGACGCGATGACCGAGCAGGGCAAGGGCGGCCGCGACGTGCTGGACGGGATCCGGAGGCTCCGCGACATTTCCGCCGAGATCGCCGCCGCCTCGGCCGAGATGGACGGCGAGAACCGCGCCATCCTCGAGGGCGTGGAACGCCTCAAGGAAGCCAACCGCGGCGTCGTGCAGAGCAACGAGGGCGTCGAGTCGGGCGCGGCCGCCATCGCGGAGGCGATCGGCGAGGCGGCGGAGCTGTCCCGACGGAACGCGGCGCTCATCGCCGAGGTCCGCGTGGCCGCGGACCGCTTCAGGCTCTAGACCGGCCGGGATCCGAAAGAAACAGCCGCCCGTCGTGGGCGGCTGTTTTTTCTCCCGCTCGGCGGGGCCGGGCGCCCGGCCTCACTCCGTCCGGAACTTGGCCATCTCCGCGTCGAGGGCGCGCACGTTGCCGGCGGAGCGCGCGGCGAGATCGTTCGTTTCCACGGCCGCGTTCCGGATCTGCTCGGCCCCCGCGGCCATCTCGTTCATCCCGGCGTCCAGCTCGGCGGTGATGCGGAGCAGTTCCTTCGTCTCCGCGAGGATGGCGGCGCTGCCCTCCCGCATCCCCTCGGACTCCGCGCGCACCTCGCGCGTGACGCCGTTCATGTCGGAGAGCGCCTCCAGGATCTGCGCGGAACCGGCGCTCTGCTCCTGCATCGCGAACTTGATCTCCTCTTCGAGGTGGGAGAGGTTTTCGATCTGGTCGTAGATCTCGCCGAAGCCGCGCTCGGCCTCGCCGGAGGAGGCGACGACCTCGGCAATCACGCGACGGATGGCCGCCACGTCGCGGGCGACGTTTTTGGACTGGATCGCGGCGTTCTCCGCGAGCTTGCGGATCTCGTCGGCGACGACGGCGAAACCGCGGCCCGCGTCGCCCGCGTGCGCCGCCTCGATGGCGGCGTTCATCGCGAGCAGGTTGGTCTGAGCGGCGATGCCCGAGATGAGCGCGTTGGCCGCCTGGAGGGACTCCGACTGGGAGTCGATCTCCTTGGACTGGGCCGCGGCCCTGGCGATCGAGGAGCGGCCCTCGCCGCTCTTGGCCATGAGGCGGTGGTAGTTCTCGCCCATGCGCTCGATGTTCGCGGTGACCGATTGCACGTTGGCGACCATCTCCTCGATGGAGGAGCTCGAGACCGCGAGGCTTTCGGCCTGGCGCTCGATGGCGCGGACGAGCACTTCGGTCCGCTTGGCCATCTCCTCCACCGTGGAGGCCGACTCCGTGACGCCGGCGCTCTGCGAGAGCGACTGTTGCTTGATCGCGTCGATGGTCGCCGCGATCTCCTGGACGGCGCTCGCGGTCTGGTTCATGTTGGACGCGAGCTCGTCCATGTCGCCCCGGAGCGAGGCCGCGGCGGCCTTGGCCCGCGCGACGGTGCCCTTGAGCGAGGCGGCGAAGGAGTTGTAGCCTGATGCCAGGGCGCCGAGCTCGTCGGCCACGTCGACGGCGACCTCCTTGGTGAGGTCTCCTTCGCCGCGGGCGATCTCGTCGAAGGCCTCGCCGACGACGCGGAGGCGGCGCGCCAGGCGGCGCAGCACGATTATGGAGAGGACCACGACGAGGGCGATGAGACCCGCGACGACGGCGCCCGTGCCGAGGATGCCGGCGCGCATCGCGGCGGCCTCGTCTTCGATCGCCGTCTTGGCGAGGGTCATTTCCCGGTCGATGGCGGCGCGGATGACGGAGATCACGGCGGTCGCGACGTCGAAGGCGCGCTTGGAGTCCAGGCCATAGCCGCCCTTTTCGGCGCGCGTTACGATGCCCAGGACGATGGCGCCGAGCTCGTCGAACTCCGGGCTCGCGAGGAGTCGGCCGAGTTCCGCGCGGCTCTCGTCCGAGAGCGTGACCGCGTTCGAGGCGAGGCCCGCGCGCAGGGAGCCGAAGTTGGCGACCAGCGCGAGGAGCCGCTCGCCGGAAATCGGCGCGTCGGACGCGGCGGTTC
>DAINBW010000458.1:0-2949 GCA_036732745.1 Spirochaetales bacterium
GCATGTTGCCGAGGCCGAGCCCCTCCCCGGCGTTCGCCGGGTCGAAGCCGAGGCCGTCGTCCTCCACCTCCAGGACCGCCTCCCCCGGCTCCACCCGGAGGCGGACCGCGACGGTCGAGGCCTTGGCGTGCTTGAGTACGTTGTTGAGGGCCTCCTGCGTCACCCAGAACAGGCTCTCCTCGCCCTGGGGCGAGAGGCGGAGCTCGGAGACCTCGAGGCTCGAGCGGATGCCGAGCTTGCCCTCCACCGCCTCGAAGCGCCGGCGGAGGGCGCCTTGGAAGCCGTCCTGCTCCAGCGCGAGGGGACGGAGTCCGTAAACGAGGAGGCGCATCTCCTTCAGGGCCTGCTGGGAAATGGCGCCGATGGTCTTGAGACGGTCCGCGGAACCCGCGGCGTCGCCCCGCTCCGCGCAGTCGTAGCCGGTGCGGGAGAAGAGCGTGAGGCTGTAGAGGAGTTGGGTGATCGAGTCGTGGAGCTCCCGCGCGAGGCGTTCGCGCTCCTCGAGGATCGCGGACTGCTCGGCCCGCTTCCAGAGCCCCACGGCCTCCACGGTCAGGGCGAGTTGGGTGGCCGAGGAGGCGAGCAGGGCCTCCTCCTCCCCCGTGAAGGCCGGGCCGCCGGATCGGGCCACGGCGAGGACCCCGGCCACGCGGCCGCGCGAGCGGAGCGGCAGGGCTAGGCCCGTATCCCCGAAAGGCGTCGCCGCCCCCGAGGCCAGCACCTCCGCCACCGCCTCCGCCCCCGGCGGCGGACCGGGGCGGGAGGCGGCGGCCGCCGGCGCCTCGCCCCCATCCGCCCCGTCGAGAAGATATACGGCCCCCTCGCCGCAGCCGAGGGCGGCGAGCAGGCTCGCGAGGGAACGGTCGAGGATGACGCCGATCTCCGCGGATTCGCCGGCGATCGCCATGAGGTCGTAGAGGAGATCGAGCTGGCGCGTGCGGTCCTCGACGATGCCGCGGATCTCGCGCTCCGCGGCTTTGCGTTCCGAGATGTCGCGGACGATGCCGCCCGCGATGGTCGCGTCCACCCGGAAGAGGTTGATCTCGATGAAGCGGCGGGAGCCGTCGGGACGCTGGATCACGTTCTCCACCGAGAGGCTGTGGCGGCTGGTGGAACCCGTGTCGAGAAAGACGCGGTAGCCCCGCCTGATCCGTCCCCGCATTTCCTCGCCGCGGACCTCGTCGCGGACGAGGTGGTCCATCACCTCGAACATGCTCCGCCCGAGCGCGGCCTCCCGGTCGATGAGGGTGACGCGTTCCATGCTGCGGTTCCACTCGAGGATGGAACCACCGGCGTCCATGAGGAAGATGCCGTTGGGCGACTCCTCGACGACGCTCCGGAACAGGAGCTCGCTGGCGCCTGCGGACGGGTCCACGGCCGCCTCCTTCCGAACCAAGCTAAGTGCGAAGTTTTGCACGACCCGGTGCAGAAGTCAACCAATCTTTTGCGGCGGCGACGCGAACGGCCGCGGCGGCCCCTGCCGGCCGATCCGCCCGGCGGGGTCTCCGGTTCTAGCGGATGAGGCCGGTCTTCTCGAGGATCGTGATGATCACCTCGATGAGGATGAGGCCGATCACCGCGTACTCGAGCCGGACGCCCTTGCGGGTGTTGAGGAGGTTGGTGAAGACGTCCACGATCTCCATGAGGGTGTCCGTCTTCGAGCTGAAGCTCTTGTAGCGGTCCTCGAGCTCGAAAATGTGGGCGAGTTCCTCCAGGAGCTCGTCGGTCTCCTGGTCCTTCCAGGCGACGTCGGGCTTGTCGAGGAGCATGATGTAGGAGATCGTGTTGTGGCGGAACTTCATGATGCGGGCGGAAATCCGGACGAGTTCCTTGTCCCTCGTGCCGACCTTCCCCCGCTCGAGAAGGCCGATGATCCCCTCGCTCTCGTCCACGAGTTTCGTGATGTCGCGCTCAACGCGTTCCAGGGCGACCGACTTGGCGAGGATGATGGAGACGGCGTCGACCTGCTGGCGGAGCCGACCGGTCACGAGGCGGTCGAAGGAGACCGAGGGGTCGGCGCCGGAGTCGACGATGAGTTCGTAGTTGTCGTGGCAGGCCAGCCCTTCCACGCCGAGGGCGGCCGCGATGCCCGCCTCGACCTTGGCGAGGTAGCCGACGATGTCCATGATCTCGTTGTGGGCGAGGTTGATGAACACGACGCTGCCGAAGGGGAAGATCTTGATGCTCTTGCCCGCCGGGTTCGGGATGACGCCCTTGAGCTCGGTTTCCCCGAGAGTGAGAAATTCCTCCCACTTGTATTTCTTGTCTATCCCGAAATGCCGCGCGACGAGGTTGAAATTGATCTCGGGACAGACCGAATAGGCGTCGAAAGAATACTTTTCCATGCTTGTTCTCCGTGGCTCCAGAATAACCCGGCTTCCGCCGGCCCGCCAAGTCCGCGCCTAGCGCCCCAGCCTTCCCGCGGCCTCCACGTACTCGAGGCTCTGATGGCGGAAATAGGTTTCGTAGAGCCGGGCGTAGTCGCCGCCCCGCTCGAGGAGGAGCTCGTGGCTCCCGTCCTCGAGGATCCGCCCCTTCTCGAGGACGATGATGCGGTCCGCGAACTTGACGGTGGAGAGGCGATGGGCGATCACGATGGCGGTGCGGCCCTTCATGATGGTCTCGAGGCCCTCCTGGATCTGGGCCTCGGTGAAGGGGTCGACGCTCGCCGTGGCCTCGTCGAGGATGAAGATCCGCGGGTCCTTGAGGAGGACGCGCGCGAGGACGACGAGCTGGCGCTGGCCCATCGAAAGGGAGGAGCCGCGGTGGCCCGCCGGCGTCGCGAGGCCCGCGGGCAGGTCGTCAACCCAGTCGCCGCGGCCGAGGGAACGGGCGGCGCGCTCGACCTCGGCGTCGGAGGCGCCGGGCCTCGCGTAGCGGATGTTGTCGGCCACGGTGCCCGGGAAGAGGAAGGGATCCTGCGAGACGAGGCCGATCGCCCCCCGGAGG
>DAINBW010000459.1:0-2945 GCA_036732745.1 Spirochaetales bacterium
CGGGCGGGAAGGTCGAGTTCCTTGAGAAGGCGGGCGATCTCGCCGAGGACGGCCAGGTGGGCCTCCGGAGGTTGCCCTTCGGGCGCGCAGAGGATGATGAGGACGCGCGCCGGCTCCTCGAGCGCGAGAATGCGGAAGCCCTGGGGCCTCGCGCCGAAGAAGACCAGGGGCTCGTCGACCTCCGTGACGTGGGCGTGGAGGAGGACGACGCCGGGATCGAGCTCGATCGGGGCCTTCTGCGCGATCTCGGTGTAGAGCGATGCGAGCCGGCCGAGGGCGCGGCGGTCCTTCCCGAAGGCGCCCGAGAGGAGGGCGCGGACGCCGTCCGCCACCGCGGTTTCGCCCATCGCGGTCATGACGCGGCCGCCCGCGAGGGCCGCGGAGAAGAGGTCTGCCTGGACGGGCGCGGGCTCGCCCTCGGGCAGGGGCCGGGCCGTCGCCTCGCCCTCGTCGGGCAGGTAGAAGAGGAGGAGGGGCGCCTCGGGGAACTCCTCGCCGAGGAGGTGGGGCAGCTTCTCCACGGCCGGGTGCCAGGCCGGGCCGCCGGGCCGGGAGCAGAAGATGACGAAGGCGGCCTGCGCCGCGTTGGCCGATTTCGCCTTTTCCGCGACGGACTTCCAGGACTCGAACTCGACGACGCCGATCTGGCCCCGGGCCTTGAGCCCCTCGGCCGCGGTCCTGGCGGCGGCGGCGTGCGGCGCCTGGGCGTAGACCGTGAGGTGGGCGCCGCTCCGCTCGAGGAGGGCCCCGAGGGCGGCGAGGCCCCGCGCGAAGCCGGGGTGCCGCTCCGCGAGGGGCGGCAGCACGAGGTTCACGCGCGCGAGGTTCTTGATGGGCTTGGCGACGCGCGCGACGACGACGAGCTCCCGGCCGCCCTGGAGGAGCCGTTCGATGACGCTGCCGAAAAAGGCGCGGGAGAACTTGGGCGCGCGGTTCCAGCCGATGACCAGGGTCCGCGCGCGGTTCTCCGCGGCGGCCTGGAGGATGCCCTCCGGGACGTTGACGCTCACGCGCGTGGCGGGACGGACCGGCACGCCGGCGCGGGCGGCCTGGGCCATCACCTTGGCGAGGACGCTCTCCGCGCGTTCGAGCTCCGCCTCGGTGTCGGCGGACTCCGCGACGACGGCGACGGGGAAGAGGGGTTCCTCGTCGCCGCGGGCGCGGAGGAGGCAGGCCAGGTCGACGAGGTTGCCGAGGGAGGCCGGATTGGCGACCGCCACCATGATGCGCTCGCGCTCGGGCGCCGGGGCGGCCGGCGCGGGGCCGCCGCGGGCGAGGATGCGGCCGCCCGCCGCCCTGGCGACCAGGGGGCCGACGAAGCCGGCGGCGATGACGACGACGAGGGCGCCGCCGAAGACGCCTTCGTCCACGAGGCCGAGGCGGCTGCCGACGAGGAGGGTGCCGAGGGCGACGGTGCCGGGGTTCAGGGCCAGGCCGAAGGAATAGAGGGCCTCGGCGTTGGAGAAGCCGAGGAGGGGGCGCTTAAGGTAGGCCGCCGCGAGCCGCGCGGCGAGATAGAGGGCGAGCGCCTGGAGCACGAGGACCGCGGCGCCTGAGTCGGCCAACGCGCCGACGATGTCCGCGCGGGTGCCGGCGTAAATGAGGAAGAAGGGCACGAAGAGGGCTTCACCCGCGAAGGCGAGCCTGGCGCGGAGGGCGGAGCTTTCGGGGACGAAGCGGGCCAGGAAGAAGCCCGCGAAGAAGGCGCCGATCTCGGGCTTGAAGCCGAAGCGCTCGGCGGCGAAGGCGCAGAGGAAGGCCATGACGAGGACGAACACGAACTCGATGGAACCGTCGGGCCGCACCCGCTTGAAGAACAGCCCGGCGGCCTTGGGGACGAAAAGGTAGAGGAGGGCGGCGGCGAGGATCCCCGCGCCGAGCCGGACATAGTCCCGGGCGGCGGCCGCGCCGGGGGCCGCGGCCGGGGCCGCGAGCGCGGTGACCGCCGCGAGGGCGAGCACGGCGACGACCTCCGCCGAGCTGGCGCTGCCCGTGGAGACGAGGGTCGTCCGCGCGCGAAGGAGGCCGAGCCGCGCGGCGCTCTCGTGGGGCCGCACCGTCCTGGCGGCGAAGGCCGCGCCGATGAGGAGGGCCGGAAGGAAACCCGCGCCGAGCATGAGGTAGCCGGTGGCGAAGCCCGCCCCGAAGGACAGGAGGATGGCCGCGAAGGAGGCGAAGGCGTGGGGAAAGCGGTGGCGCTTCAGCGCGGAGAAGTCGAGCTCGCTGCCCGCGAGGAAGAAGGCGTAGAGCAGGCCGATCTCCCCGAGGAGCTCGATGGTCTTGCCGCCCTCGATGAGGCCGAAGCCGAAGGGACCGATGAGGGCGCCCGCGAGGGCCACGCAGGCGAAGCTCGGCAGGAGCAGCTTCTCCGCGGCGAGCGGGACGAGGAGCATGACGACGAGGACGGAGAGGAGCGTCCCCACGGTATCGCTGACGGGCGGCTGGAAGAACATGATCCATCAACTCTAAGCCGCGGCGGTTCCCGCCGCAAGCGAAAAGCGCCGCCGGGGGGCCCGAAGGGCGCGCCGGCGCCCCCTTTCCCGGCCGGGACGGCTAGAAATCGCCGGCGAAAACCACCTCCGCCTCGATCGCGACCCCGAGCCGCTCCCGGACCTCGCGTTGCGCGCACTCGATGAGGGCGCGCATGTCCGCCGCGCTGGCCCTGCCCGCGTTCACGAAGATGTTGGCGTGCCAGTCGGAGACCGCGGCGTCGCCGATCCGCCTGCCGCGGAAGCCGAGCTCGTCCAGGATCTTGCCCGTGGGCCTCCCGAGGGCGCGGTCGTTCTTGAAGACGGAGCCGGCCGAGGGCAGGCGGTAATGGCCCTTCGCCTCGCGGTCGGCGCGGCGCCCGCGCATCGTCGCCTCGATGGCCGCCCGATCGCCGGGCTTGAGCCGGAAGGCGGCCGCCAGCACGAGGGCTCCCGCCGCCGGGCCGCCGGCCTGGT
>DAINBW010000460.1:0-2939 GCA_036732745.1 Spirochaetales bacterium
CCCGCCGCCGCGGACGAGATCGCCCTTTCCGCGATGAGCGCGGAGGCGCTCGGGAAGGGGATCGGCGACCGCCTCGAGCTCTCCGACGGAAGCCGGCGGCGTCTCTTGGTCGTGAGCGGCGTCTACTCCGACCTCACCAACGGGGGCAAGACCGCCAAGGCCTCCTTCGAGGACGGGAAGGCGCCCGTCATGTGGAGCACGATCGGCGCCGCGCTCGCCGCGCCGGCGGCCCCGGGGGCCGCGGCCGCGGCCTACGCCGCCCGCTTCCCCTTCGCCAAGGTCTCGAGCGTCGAGGAGTACGTGGCCCAGACCTTCGGCCCGACGATCCGCGCGATCGGCGCCGCCTCGCTGGTGTCCTTCGCCCTCGCCCTGGCGCTCGCGGCCCTGATCTCCCTCCTCTTCACGCGGATGCTCGTCGCGAGGGACCGGGCCGCCGTCGCGACGATGCGCGCCCTCGGCTTCAGGATGTCGGACATCGCGCGGCAATACTTCGCCCGCTCCGCCCTCGTCGCGGCCGTCGGCGTCCTCCTCGGCGCCCTCCTCGCGAACACCCTCGGCGAGGCCCTCGCCGGGGCGCTCATATCGACCTTCGGCGCGGCCTCCTTCGAGTTCGCCGCGGATCCCCTTTCCGCGTATCTCCTCATCCCCCTGGCGATCGGGGGCGCGGCCCTGGCCGCGACGGCGGCCGGAGCCGCCGGGGCGGGCCGGGTCAAGATCGCCGAATGCACAAGGGAGTAAGCGCATGCGCACACTACTGGCGGGAGAAAGCGTCGTGAAATCCTTCGGCGGGGGCGCGGAGCGGCGCGACGTCCTCGACCGCGTCTCCATCGAGGTCCGCGAGGGCGAGTTCGTCGCGGTCATGGGCCCTTCGGGCTCCGGCAAGTCCACCCTGCTCTACGCGTTGAGCGGCATGGAGGGCGTCGATTCCGGCCGCGTGACCTTCGAGGGGCGCGAGCTCGCCGGCCTCGGCGACGACGAGCTCTCCGACCTGCGCCGGCGCCGCATGGGCTTCGTCTTCCAGCAGCCCACCCTCCTCGGAAGCCTCGACCTCCTCGACAACATCATCCTGCCCGCGGCGCGCGACGACCGCCGGGAGACCGCGCGGCACGCCGAGAAGGCGCGGGAACTGATGCGGCGGACGGGCATCGCCGGCCTGGAACGGCGCTCCGTCTCCCAGGTCTCCGGCGGCCAGCTCCAGCGGGCCGGCATCTGCCGGGCCCTCATGCGCGACCCGGCCGTCCTCTTCGGCGACGAGCCCACCGGCGCCCTCAACTCGGCGGCGGCCCGCGAGATCATGGACATCATCGCGGAGGTCAACTCGGCCGGCACCGCCGTCCTCCTCGTAACCCACGACGCGAAGGTCGCCGCGCGGGCCGGACGCGTGGTCTTCATGCGCGACGGCGGGATCGCGAGCGAGCTCGAACTCGGCCCCCAAAACGGGGAAGGACCCGCGAAGCGGGAAGACCGCGTCGCCGAAGCGATGCGCGACCTCGGCGTCTAGGCGGCCCGCCGGAGGGATGGCGCCGCCGCGGGACCGGGCCGTATACTGGCCTGGCCCGGGGCCGCGTTCCCGGGCAGCGACACGGACATTGACACCGCCACGGGCGCGGGGAGGGTACATCATGGACATCATCACCGAGCGTTTGGGCGGCCTGGCCGGCGGCCGCGTCCTCGACCTGGCGACGGGCTCGGGCGCCTTCGCGGCGCGCCTCGCCGCGGAACTCGCCTCCTACGCGGAACTCGTGGCGGTCGACACTTCACCCCGCGCGCTCGAGGCGGCGCGCAAGAACCTCGCGGGGCTCCGCGCCGCCCGCGTCGAAGCGGCCGACGCGGCCGCCCTCCCCTACGCCGACGGCAGCTTCGACACCGTCGCCGTCGCCAACTCCCTCCACCACTTCCCCGATCCGCGGGCCGTCCTCAAGGAGGCCGCGCGCGTCCTGGCCCCGGGAGGCGCCCTCCTCGTCCTCGAGATGCACCGCGAGGCCGCGTCCGCGCCGGAGGAGAGCCACGTCCTCCTCCACCATTGGTGGGCCGCGGTGGATTCCGCCGGCGGAGTCTTCCACGCGGAGACCCTGGACCGCGCCGGCATACGCTCCCTTCTCGCGGGGCTCGGCCTCAACGACCTGTCCTGGGACGAGGTCCCGGGCGAGGAAGGGAATCCCCTGGACCCCGAGCTCCTCGGCGAGATCGAAGGCGTCGTCGCCGCCTATCGCGGCAAGATCGCCGCCCTGCGTGAAAGCGCCGCGCCCGCGCCCACGCCCGCCGGCCTCGCCCCCGCCACCCTCGCGCCCGCGGCCCTCGCGGCCCTGGAGGCGCGGGGCGAGGAGCTCCTGGCCCGGGTCCGTACGGTCGGTTTCCGCTCCGCGCCTTCGTTGTTCTACGTGGGCCGCAAGGCCTAGGCGCCGGAGAGCAACAACCGCGCCGGGTCGCGATCAGGCAGGCAATCCCGGCCGGCACTCCAGGCCGCGATTGCCAGTCGTGCCGCGTTCTGTATACTTCGTTGACGACCGCTCGAGGAGGCGCATCGCACTTCGTGCCGTCGGGGCGCCCCGAATCGGGCGGCCAGGTTCGGCCTGAGACGCCGCCACAAGGCCCTCGTGATCCTGTTCATTCACATCCCCAAGACCGCCGGCACGTCCTTCCTGACGTCGCTCTACAACATCTTCGGCGACGGTCGGGTGCACCGCTTCCGCGGCGACGATCTCCGGACACTCGCGCAGGAGGTCCACCGGATCATGGCCGCACCGGGGCAACTGTCAT
This sequence comes from Spirochaetales bacterium, assembly GCA_036732745.1. Taxonomy (GTDB): domain Bacteria; phylum Spirochaetota; class Spirochaetia; order Treponematales; family Rectinemataceae; genus JAEUJG01. Next base: position 2,761 of record DAINBW010000460.1, read on the forward strand.
GCCTGGCGGGTCACCTGCCGGTCAGCACGTTCACACCCTACCTCGATCGCCTGCGGCTGTTCACGATCCTCCGGCATCCGGTTGCGCGCGTGCTCTCGCTCTATCGCTTCCTCCTCGCACGCCCGCCGTCGGAGCTGGAGCGGATGGGGCTCAGGCCGGGGTTCTCCTTTGGAGAGTTC
>DAINBW010000461.1:0-2901 GCA_036732745.1 Spirochaetales bacterium
GCCAGGGCACGCGGCGCGTCCTTCTCCACGGGGCCCCGGGAACGACCAAGAGCGAGTTCGCCCGCGCGCTTGTCGCCTCGCTCGGCATGACGGCGCGTTTCCTCGACGAGCGTCTCCCCGACGACGAGGCCCTGCCGGGCTTGCGCATGGCGACGTCCATGGTCGATCCCGACCGCGACGTCATCGTGGTCGACGAGGCCGACCGCCTCCTCAACGCGAACCTCGAGCATCATCTCGCGCATGGCTACGGGATCGACAAGGGTGCCCTGGTCCGCTTCCTGGATCTGCGCGGAGCGCCGGCGATCTGGATCTCGAATTCGGTCCAGGACGCGGAGGAAGCCATCCTTCGCCGTTTCGGCCACGTGGTTAATTTCGAGCGCTTCAGCGAACGCCAGCGTGAACGGAGCTGGCGCCGCCGACTCGCGAGCAGCGCCGTTTTCGGTCTCTTGCCCGAGGCGGAGATCGCGCGGCTCTCCCGGGAATACTCCGCTGGTCCGGGAGGGATCGCGATCGCGGTGGAGGCGATCGAGGCGATGAAAGCGGAAGCTATGGATCCCGCCGCCGCAGTGGCCCGGGCGGAGCGTGTCCTCGGCGCCCACTGCGACCTTTTGGGCGCGCGGAGGATGAAGCGCCTGCGGCCCGCCGCGCCTCCCGAGACCTTCGACGGGACGCGCTTGCCCCGTTCGGTCGAGCTCGACGCGCTCGCCCGGAGGCTCAAGGACTCGGCGGCGCGCCCGTACGTCGAAGAGACCGATTCCGAAACCGGCCCGGTCCCGCCCCGCCGCCGCGGCGACGCCTTCCGCCTGTTCGTGGAAGGCCCGAGCGGTTGCGGAAAGACGACGCTCGTCGAGGAGCTCGCTTCGCGCGCCGGCGTCGGCATGATACGCTTGCGGGCCCAGGACCTGTACGGTCTGCCTGCCGCGCCCGCGTTGTACCTTCGCATGGCCTTCACCGAGGCTTCGAACGGCTCGGCTCTCCTCTTCCTGGACGAGGTCGCCCCGTATTGCGGCGCGGAACTCGCGGCCGGCCTGGGCGGGCCGCTCGACCTGGCACTGTTCAGCGAGCTCTGTGACCGTCTCGACGACTTTCCCGGCGCCGTCATCGCCGCCACCGCCTTTCCTGAACGGCTCGCGGCCGCGGCGCGGCGCCGGTTCGGCAAGGCCCTTTCCCTCGCGCCCATGGCTCTGGGAATTCTTTGAGGCCGGGAAACCCCGCCGGGTAAATCCGTCCCCCGGCGACCATCCGTGCCCTAGCCGAGTCGCCCCCTAAGCCGCTCGATGGTCAGGGGCGCCGAGCCTTCGTAGTGGTTGTTGACGTTGACGAAGACCCGCGCCCCCCGTTCGTATTGGTACTTGATCGTTCCGGCCAGACGGTCGAGCTCGGCGTCCTTGGGGCGGACGATCCGGCTCCAGTCCTCTCCCGTGCGCTCCTCCATGCCTTCCCGGTCCTCGCCGTGGAGCCGCAGGCACACGGTGTCGCCCATCGCGTCGCGGTGGCGGTCGACCGTCGCGGCCGCGTCGTCCATCCAGTAGCCCTGGAGGATGACCGGGGCCGCGCCCCGTCCGCGCAGGAAGTCGAACCACTCGCCGTCGATCCAGCGGGGGTTGCGGATTTCGACGGCGTAGGGCAGGTCCCGGGGCAGCCCGTCCAGGAAGGCGGCGAGCCGGCCCTGGAAATCCCCCCTCGACGGCATCTTGTCCCTGTTCAGGTATTCGAACTGGAAGATGAAGAGACCGATCTTCGGGACGAGGGGCGCCGTCGCGTCCAGGAAGCGGAGGAAGAGCTCCGGATCGAGGAAGCGACCGTTCGGCTCCAGGGCCGCTCCCTTGCCGCCGCGGAAGTGGGTGAGCGTGAGCGCGTCGGGACACTTTACGGTGAAGCGGAAGCCGGCCGGCGTGGCCGCGTCGTAGTCCGCCACGGTCTCCCGGCGGGGCAGGGCGACGCTCCGCTTCCCGAGCGACCAGAACCATTGGTCGACCTCCACGCTGTCATAGCGGCTCGCGTATTCCGCGAGGTAGTTCGCGGGTTCCCGGGATGAATAGACAAGCCCCGCCCACGAGGGATACTTCCAGGAGCAGGTACCAATGCGGAGTTCGGCCATGGCTTAAAGATAGCGAATGGCGGGGCCGGCTTGCGGGAAAAAAGATGTCCTTCGATCCCCTGACGGAGTTCCAGGCGGTATATTAACAAAAGGCGCCAAGGATGGCCCCATGGAGGTGTTCATGGCGGAAACCAAGTTGCTGGAACCAGAAACCTACAAGAAGCTCGGTTCCCACTGCTTCAACGCGACCTGGGACTTGATCGACAAGACCGACAGGTCGCCCGACGAAGCCTTGCGGATGCTCAACGAGGCCCATGCCTCCTTGTGGTTCTGGGAGAACTACGACAAGCGTACCGCGACCAACCTCTCGATCGGTCTCTGGCAGGTGGCAAGGGTCTATGCCCTCCTTGGCGACGGCGACATGGCCCAACGCTATGGAGAGAAGTGCGTTTCCGTTTCCGCGGATCCCCAGGTTGACGGTTTCTACCTTGCCTATGGCCACGAAGCCGTGGCGCGGAGCCACAAGCTCAAAGGCGAATCGCGGTTGATGGAAGCGGAAATCGCCAAGGCGAGAACCGCGCTTGCCGCGTCCAAGTTGAGCGACACGTCCGGACTGACGGCTGATTTGGCGGAACTGCTAAGATAGCCGCCTTGTTCCATGCCGACCCGGCCCCCGATCCATCGGGGGCTTTTTGTCGTTGGGCAGCCTTCGGGGGAGGGGCGGGCCTCCGTGCTCGCCTGTCGAATCTTTGGGTTTAGGTGTAAAAGATACTTGACAAAGTGTATGGTTGGATTCACATTAATGATGTAAAGAATATTTGACTCGAAGGGGGTTCCCATGACCTATGAAGAGAAATCCA
>DAINBW010000462.1:0-2884 GCA_036732745.1 Spirochaetales bacterium
GCACAGCGTGTACAGGCATTCGAGAATGGGTGCGTAGGCGCCGCTTTCGGCCAGACCGGCGGCGAGCGCCGCCACGCGGGCCGGGTCGCGGCCGGTCGCCTCGAAGAGGAGGCGTTCGAGATTGCTCGAGACGAGGATGTCCATCGAGGGGCTCGTCGTCCGGAAGAACTCGCGGTTCCGGTCGTAGCGGCCGGTCGCGAAGAAGTCGGCGAGCACGCGGTTGCGGTTGGAGGCGACGACGAGCCGGCCGAGGGGCAGGCCCATGCGCTTGGCGTAGTAGGCCGCGAGGACGTCGCCGAAGTTGCCCGTCGGGACGACGACGTCGAGCCTTTCCCCGGAGGCCAGCCTGCCCGCCGCGCGCAGGGCGCGGTAGGCGGAAACGAAGTAGGCGACCTGGGGCAGGAGGCGCCCGATGTTGATCGAGTTGGCCGAGCTCGGCGCGACGCCCCGGTCCGCGAGCCAGGCGCGGAGCGCGCGGTCCGCGAAGAGCTCCTTGACCCCGCGCTGCGCGTCGTCGAAGTTGCCGCGCACGCCGACCACGGCGGCGCCGGCCGCCTCATGCGTCAGCATCTGGAGGCGCTGGATCCCGCTCACGCCCCCGTCCGGGTAGAACACGAGGACGCGGAGACCGGGCAGCCCCACGAGGCCGGAGAGCGCGGCCTTGCCCGTGTCGCCCGAGGTGGCCGTCAGGACGAGGAGTTCTTTCCCGTCGCCGGCGGCGCGCCGCGAAAGATCGAGGAGCCCGCCCATCAGGGAAAGCGCGACATCCTTGAAGGCCAGGGTCGGACCGTGGAACAGCTCGAGGATCGGCCGCTCCCCGGCGAAGGCGAGGGGCGCCGCCTCGGCCCCCGGAAAACCGGCCGCCGCGCGGTCGATCGCCGCGCGGAGGGCATCCCGCGGGAAGGCCGGAAGGAAGGGCCCGAGGACGGCGAAGGAGAGGTCGGCCCAGCGCGCCGGCGCGTCGGGATCAAGGAGGGCTTCCGGCAGGGCGGGGAAGCGCTCCGGGACATAGAGCCCGCCGTCGGGCGCCAAGCCCTCGAGAATGGCTCGTTCGGCCGGCGTCGCCGGCCCTTCGGAACGGGTGCTCCGGTAGCGTAGATCGTTCACGGCGGAATCATAGCACAGGTTCCCGCGGCGGCAAGGGGCGACCGCGCCGCCCGCGGGTTTCGCTTGCGCTCCCGTGGCGGGCGATATACGATATAGGCCGCCTTTTGAGGCGCCGGTCCCAGCGTGTTACGGCCGCGGGGTTGGATGTAATCATGGACGGCTCCCCTCCGCCACGCCGGAGCGGCCCCGCGTCGCGGCCGCGCGAATTCCCGGATTTGGCGGCGCGCGGCGCAAGCGGCATCGTCGTTTTCCGGCGTATATACCCACCAACATCGAATTTTCGCCTGGAGGATACATGCAGGTCGCCATCGCGGGGACGGCCAGGGGAAAGCTGTCCGTCAAGGTCCCTTACGAACAACGGATCATGGACGCCATCCGGAAGATACCCGGCAGGGAATGGTGTCCCGAAACCAAGTCATGGCTCGTCCCGAACACGCCCGTCCATGGAGCCCGGCTCCTTCTGGCCCTCCTGGAAACCGGGTTTTTCAACGCCGCGCCCGCCGGGCAAGAGGCGCGAGCGACGGAGCCGAGGCCCTTCAGCCCCGAATCCGCCGAAGTGCTCCTGATCCGCTGCCGACACGCGCTGGCAGCCCGCCATTACAGCGAGCGCACGGTTCAGGCCTATCTTCCCTGGATTCGGCGTTTCCTGGAGCGCAACTCCGGCCGCGACCCCAAGGAACTCGGCGAGAACGAGATAAACGCCTTCTTGAGCGACTTGGCCGTGACCGAAAACGTCAGCTCCTCGACGCAGAACCAGGCCTTGGCCGCATTGCTGTTCCTGTATCGCCACGTACTCGAATTTCCGGTCGGTTCGCTCGGCGCGGTGGTCAGGGCCAAGAAGGCCGTCCGCCTGCCGACGGTCATGAGCCGCGACGAGGTCCGGGCCGTTCTGGAACGGCTCCACGGCGACAAGAAGCTGGCGGCGACCCTGCTGTACGGCACGGGCATGCGGCTGTCCGAGTGCCTCGAGCTCCGCGTCCAGGACATAGACTTCGGCAGGAACGAAATCGTCATCCGGGGCGGCAAGGGCGGCAAGGACCGCGTCACCATGCTGCCGGCCAGCATCGCGAAAACCCTCAAGGAGCACCTGGAAAAGGTCCGGGAGCTGCATCGGCGCGACTTGGCCGAGGGCTGGGGCCGGGTGGCCCTGCCGGAGGCGCTCTCGCGGAAGTTTCCCAACGCCGCGGCCGAGTGGTCCTGGCAGTGGGTTTTCCCCCAGGAACGACGCTGGAAGGACCCGAAGACGGGGGCCCAAGGGCGGTTCCACATGGACGAATCGCTTCTGCAGCGGGCCATGCGGGTCGCCGTCATCGAATCGGGCATCGCCAAGCACGCTTCCTGCCATACCTTCCGACACTCATTCGCGACCCATCTCCTAGAGAACGGGCACGACATCCGGACGGTCCAAGAGCTCCTCGGGCACAGCGACGTGAAGACGACGATGATCTACACCCACGTCCTGAATCGCGGTCCCTCCGGCGTCATGAGCCCGCTCGATGGCCTCTAAGCCGGACTAAACTTTGTTTCCGGAACAGCCTAAAATGCCGACCAATTCGGTATTCTATTTGCGTTTCTATGGCCTGGAAGGATTTGGCGAACAGGGCATCGATGGCGATGACTTATGAGAAGATTCCTAATACTCCAGGCAGAAATCCTTGAACTCTCTAATTAATGTTAGGTTGGCCCTTCGGGCGAATAAAATATGAAAACAAAAAATGAATGAACAAGAAGATAAATGAAGATGAGCATGTTTGAATTATTCTTGGGATAACCTTAA
>DAINBW010000463.1:0-2883 GCA_036732745.1 Spirochaetales bacterium
AGGCCGTGGCTCAGCCCATCGGCCAGCACATCGTCGGCGGAGTAGTTGAGGGCGCTGTCCTCGATCACGGCGACCGGGGACTCGGCCTGGGCGGGAGGCGCCGCTTCGGCGAGCGAGGGCGCCTCGGCCGCGCCGAGGTCGCCGGGGAGGATCAGGCGCGAATCTACGATTTCGGGCAACGCGGGGGCGAGGGGCGCGGCGACCTCAGCGGCCGGCGCCGCGGGGCTCGGAGCGTCGGGAAGCGCGACCTCGGGCGCGCCGGAGGACGAGGCGAGCGCGCCTTCCATCTCGAAGAGGAGGGGCGCGGGTTCGGGCGCCGCTTCGGCCGGCGCCTCGGCGGCGGGCGGCTGGTCAGGTTGCAGCTCCGGATCGGCGAGGAGGGCCGCCACGGGGGGAGACAGGGGCGCGGAGGCTCGTTCGCCGCCGTGCAGCGTCGGGGTTTCGGGAGCGGCGACCGCCGCGATGGCCGGAGCCGCGGGCTCGGGCAGGGAGGCCGCGGCCGGAGCGCCCGCCTGAGGGCCGGCGGCGCCGCGGGCCAGGGACTCGGGAAGCTGGGCAGCCTCGGGCTTGATCGTGGGCGTGGTCGTCGCCTTGGGCGGGGCGTCGAGCAGGGGTGGCTGCTCGAGGGGCCGCTTTTCGGCGGCGGCGGCGATCGGGGCGGGAGGCTCAGGCTCGGGTTCTTTGGAACCGAGGAGGAGGGCCAACTCGTTCTGCAGGGTGGGCGGCGCGGCGGGCTTTTCCTCCGCGACGGGAGCGGCGGCGATCGGCGCCGGAACGGGGCTCGTGGCCGCCGCCTTTTCGGCCGCCGCCTTTTCAGCCTCCGCCTTTTCGGCCGCGGCCCTGGCGGCCGCGATCCTGGCCTCGGCGGCCTTGGCCTCCTGCGCCCTGGCGTCGGCGGCCTTGGCCTCGGCGTTTTTCTCGCGCAGGGCGTAGAGCTTGGGATTGAAGTCGGGATCGGCGGACTCGCCGGGCCTCGTCGGGAGAATGGGCGCGACGGAGGTTGAAGCGGGTTCGGCGACGACGCGCACCCGCGCGGCGGCGCCCGAGCGCAGGCCCAGGGCGGCGGCGGCGTTGGGGGACAGGGCCATGAAGACGCCCGGATTGTCCACGCCCCTGGAGATGGTCACCATGGCCTTGCGGCCGTTCTCGAGATTCTCGACCTCCACCACGCTGTTCTTGGGGAAGGAGTTGCAGGCGCCGTAGGGCGCGTCGCCGGGAAAGTCCCCCGCGACCCCGATGACGGCGCTGCCTTCCCAGATGGAGGCGGCGGTCGCGATGGAGGCGCAAAGTCCGAAGAGGACGAGAAGCGCTTGCTTTTTCATGGTTTTCCTCCGGGCCTCGAGGCGGCCCCGCGGGCGATGGCCTCGGAACAGGCCCTCGCTATTGCCTTGCCGAACGACGCGAGCCGCGCCTGGTAAGCTTCCTCCGTCTCGTCCGCGGCCTCGGGCGGGACGGCGCGGCCCTCGAAAACGACGAGTCCGGCCGCCACGCCGAAGACGCGATAGGTGGCGCTGGTCGGCCGGGGCTTGCCGGGCCGCAGGGCCGAGGGGGCATATTCGATATGGACGAGCACGAGGTAATCGACGTAGGCCTCGCGGGCCTCCGCGAAATCCCGGTCCCTGGGGGCGAAATCGGCCCGCGCCGCGACGACCGTGCGGGAGCTCGTCGCGATGTGCCCGGACTCGAAGAGCGAATCCATGAACCCGGTCACGACGCGGTCGGTGCTTTCCGGCGCGGCGAGGACGGGGTCCTCCCCGGCCAGGACCGAAATGGTCGCGGCCTCGAGGAGCGGGGCGGAGAGCGCGAGCGCGAGGACGAGGAGGGGCGCGCGGTTCATCGGGTTCTTCCCATATGCTAGTTCTATCGGAAGGCCACAAGTCCGGCTTTACCCGAATGAGGCCATGCTGGTCGGCCCGCCCCGCCGTCCGGCGCGGGACGGGGCTAGAAGGACAGGGTAAGGCTCAGACTCAAGGTGTAACCGAGGAGGAGGGTCGCCGTCGTCCCGTCCCGCCGCTGCGAGAGCGCGGCGACCGTCGAGACCGTCAGGCGGTCGGGCAGGGTCAGCCGCCCCTCGATCGACTCCTCGAAGGCCAGGGTCGGCGGGGGCGCGCTCGAGTCGCCGCGGCGCCCGGACAGCTCGGTCTTGAGGTTGAGGAGGGTCCTGGCGCGCGGCTTTCGTCCGGCCAGGTCGGCGAGATAGCCGGAAACGAGCTTCGAGGCCGGTTTGCCGGCCTCCGGTTTTTCGACCGCGGGAGGCGCCGGGAGGACGAGGCGATAGAGGTCGAGGAGCCAATGCCGGTCGCGGCTCAGGGAAAGGGCGAGGCGAAGGCTTTCAGACCAGGTGGAAAGCGCCGGATCGCTCTCCGCGGCGACGCGATTCTCAAGGATCAGGCTGTTCCGGCCTTCCTTGGCGTACAAGGTCAGGAGATCCTGCCGGAGAAGCTTGAGCCGCAAGGAGGTTTCGCCCTCGACGCGGGCAAGCCGGACCTGGGTCGTGGAGACGTACTCGTCCTCCTCGAAGAAGTCGACGAGCGGATAGGCGCCATAGATCCCGAAGAGGTTGAGCGCCGCCCCCTTGGCGCCGAGCTCCCAGGCGCCGGTGGCGGTGACGACGTCGCCCGCCCTCGCGAACTCGCGCTTGTAGGCGAGGGAGAGGCTGGCGGGGATGAGGAGATCGAGGTCCTCTATCGGCCTTCGCCCCCGCCTGTAGACCCGATGAACCAACTCCTGGACGGTCTGGGGTTCCATCCGCCGTTCAATCAGCGGACCTACATCGACGATGGGATACGTGTGGATCAGGACGTCGCGGTCAAGCTGCGCGACGGCACGACCATCTACGTGGATATCTACCGTCCGGACGGTCCCGAGGGAGTCTCCGGCCTG
>DAINBW010000464.1:0-2881 GCA_036732745.1 Spirochaetales bacterium
GATGCCCTCGGCGTCGTGGCCGGCCTCGCCTCGGGCCTCGCCTACGCCGCCTACAGCCTCGTCGGCAAGGGGGGCGCCAACCGCGGCATTTCCCCCTGGACCAACGTCTGCTATTCCTTCGGCATCGCCGCGCTCTTCCTGGCGGCGGCGCGACTCCTGCCCGCGGGCATCCTCCCGGCGACCGCCGTCGGCCCCGGCGAGCTCTTCCTGCCCGGGCGTTCCGCGGAGGCCTGGTGGCTCCTCGTCCTCCTGGCCGCGGGTCCGACGGCCCTCGGCTTCGGCCTCTACAACGCGAGCCTCGCCCTCCTGCCCGCGGGCACGGTCAACCTGCTCGCCTCCGCGGAGCCGCTCTTCGCGGCAGTGATGGCCTACGCCTTCCTCGGCGAGCGGCTCGGCCCCGGGGCCCTGGCGGGCGGCGCCCTCATCCTCCTGGCGGTGCTCCTCCTCCGCTTCGCGAAAGAGGGCGAAGGATCCAAGAGCGCCTAACGCGCGACGGGATCAGCCTCTTCAGGCGCGGCGGTCCCGGGCGAGGGCGCAGAGGCGGGCCAGTTCCCGCCGACGCGGCTCGTCGAGCCGCCGGCCGGCGTTCAGCCTGAGGAATCGGCGGTGGAAGGGATTCGCGGAGAAAAGCTCGCCGGGAGAGAAGAGGATGCCTTCCGCCGCCGCGCGCTCGAAGAGGAGGGATGCGTCGGAGCCCGGCGGCAGGGCGAGCCAGAGCAGGCAGCCGCCGCCCGGCGAGGCCATCGAAGCGCCGGAAGGCAAGGCGCCTTCCAGGAAATCCAGGTGATCCTCGAGGCGGAGGCGCAGGGCCTCGCGCATCGCTGCGAGGTGACGCTCGAAGGCGCGGCCTTCAAGGAAATCCGCGATCGCCCGCTGGGCGGGGACGTTCGTTCCCAGGCTGCGCATCGCCTTGAGGCGCGCGAACACCCGCGCCCGGCCCGGGACATGGAGCCAGCCTACGCGGAGGCCGACGGAAAGCGTCTTCGAAAAGGAAGAGAGATAGACGATGTCGCGGGCTCCGAACGCGGAAAGATTTCGTCCCCGCTCCGACGAGAAGGAGAGGTCGCCGTAGACGTCGTCCTGGATCAGGGTCGCGCCATGGACGGACGCCAGGTCGACGAGCCGCCGCTTGTCCGCCTCGGACATGGAGGCTCCCGTCGGATTCTGGACATTGGGTTGGACGAGGATCGCGCGGGCCGGTGCCGACTCGAGTTCGGATTCGAGGATGTCGAGATCAAGGCCCGTTCCGGGCCGCACGGGGATCTCCACGATCTCGGCGCCCGCCATGGCCAGGATGCGATGGAATTCGAAATAGGCGGGCGACTCCACGAGGACGCGGTCGCCGCGCCGGACGACGGCGGCGACGGCGAGAGAGAGCGCCTCGGTCGCGCCGTTCGTGACGACGATCTCCGCCGGATCGAGTTCGCCGTGGTAGGCCGCGTAGCGCGAGGCGATGCGCCTCCGGAGGTCCATTTCGCCGCAGGGGTCGCCGTAGCCCAAGGAGCGCTCGGCTCCCGCGGCCAGGAGTTTCGCGAGCCTGGAGAGTGGCAACAAATCCGGATCGGGCAGGGCGAGAGAAAAATCCGCGCCGTCGCTTCCGGCTCTCGTCTGTAGGTACGAGATCTTCTCGAAGGCGCTAAGCCCCTGGACGCGGTGCGCGGCCGGAGCCGCCGGGCAGGCGGGAATGGCCCGGTTGCCGCGGACAAAATAGCCGCCTCGCTCGCGGGCGACGACGAGGGACTCGCCCTCAAGGAGATCCCAGGCGGCCTTGACCGTGTTGAGGCCGACACCTTCCGCGCCGGCCGCCGCCCGGATGGAGGGCAGCCGCTCTCCGGGCACGATAAGCCCGGACATGATGAGCGAGCGGTAGCGTTCGTAGAGTTCTCGGTATTTGGTCACTTCCTCAGGCTACTGTATCCATTTTTATTCGTCCATCTGATTCTGTATCCAATCGAGGGCCCGTGGCATGCTCTTGCCGGAGGCCGTATGCAAACCAAGCTAGTCTATCCCGCCTTTTCCCTGGTCTGCCTGATCTTCGGGACGACCTTTCTCGCGATCCGCGTCGGCGTCTCGGGAGGAGCATCCCCCTTTCTCTTCGCGGGAATCCGCTTCACGATCGCCGGCATGCTCCTCGCCCTGATCATGCTGGCCCTCCGCCGGATCCGAAGCAGGGAGCTCCTCCGCCTTTGGCCGCGCGCGGCGCTGGTATCGGTCTTCTACATCGTCGGGAATTTCGGCGCGCAATTTTGGTCCTTGCGCCATCTCGGCTCGGGGACGGGCGCCCAGTTCCAGGCCACGACACCGGTCTGGACCTCCATCCTCGCGGCGCTCGTGCTCCGACAAAGGCTCAAACCACTCCACTTTATGGGGCTCGCGGCCGGACTCGCCGGCGTATTCCTCGTCGCGCGGGGAAGCATGGCCTCGACCGATCCGGAGGCGCCGCTCGCCGCGGCCGTGATGGTCGGGGGCAGTCTCTCCTTCGCGATCGGCACCATCCTCTTCAGGCGCTTTTTCGGCGAGAAGGACGATCCCTTCGCCGTGAACGCCCTCAACATGCTGTCGGGCGGCCTCATGCTCCTCGCGCTCTCGGCCCTGGCCGAGACCCGGTCCTTCCCGCTCCGGGCCGCGACCCTGATTCCCCTGGCCTACCTGACCCTCGTCGGCTCGATCGTCGGCCACAGCTCGAACCTCTACGTGGTGAAACGGGCGGGACCGGTGTTCGCCTCGTCCTGGCTCTTCGTCTCCCCGGCCCTCGCGACCATCGCGGGCGCCCTCATCCTCGGCGAGGCCGTGCCGGCCGCGGCGATCGCCGGAACCCTGGCGAGTTTCGCGGGCATCGCGGCGATGGCCGCGGCGGACCGCGCCCCAGGCTCGCCCGAGA
>DAINBW010000465.1:0-2880 GCA_036732745.1 Spirochaetales bacterium
GCCGAGGGATCGAGGATCGGCTCGCGGCGGTTGGCCCGCGCCGTCACATGGTAGACCGCGCCGTCTTGCAGTACTCGGGGCTTCCTCATGCGCATCCAACGCGCCTGGCGCACGGTGCTGATTGAGCTTTGAGGATAAAACCGGCAAACCGAGGCAAACCGCGGGGACAGTCCCCGCAGCACGAGGACTGTCCCCAAGGGGAGCTCAAGGAAGAACCTCCCGGGGAGGGGGACAGTCCCCCGAGTCCCCGGAACTGTCCCCGAACGAAGCCGATCAAAGCTTGAAAAGCAGCTCCTCGTAGCTCGGGAAGGGCCAAGACCCCTTCTCCATGACGCGCTCGAGGGCGTCGCCCGTTTCCCGCAGTTCGACCATCCGCGGCGAGACCGATTCCCGGAAGGCCCGGGCGGCGGCCAGGGGCTCCTCCACGGCAAGGGCCGACTCGAGGGCCGACTCCAGCCGCTCGGTCCGCTCGGCAAGGAGGCCGGCGAGCTCGGAGACGCGGCGCGCCCGGCGCTCCTGCGCGGCGGAAGCGGCGCCGCAGCCGGCGAGGTCGGAAGCCTCCCGGGCGATGGCCGCGGCCGCCCGGCTCGCCGCGGGGAAGATCGAGCGCCGCGCCATGTCCGCCATCAGGCCGGCCTCGACGTTGACTTGTTTCGCATAACGCTCAAGATAGACGAGGCAGCGGCTTTCGAGCTCCTCGCGCGTGAAGACGCCGAGCCTCGACAGGAAGGCGACGTTGGCCTCGGCGGCGAATTCGGGAATGGCATCGACGGCGGAGGCGTAGGCCGGAAGGCCGCGACGCGACGCCTCCCGGGCCCATTCGGCGGCGTAGCCGTTGCCTGAAAACACGACGCGGCGGTGCCCGCGATAGGATTCGGCCGCGATCCGGAGGGCCGCCGACTCCGGGCTCTCCCCGGCCGCGCGAGCGGCTTCGAGGGACGCGGCCAGGCCATCGAGGGCCTCGGCGACGGCCGCGTTGAGGAGGGTCGCGGGAGTCGCCACCGACTGGGAGGAGGCGACCATGCGGAACTCGAACTTGTTGCCCGTGAAGGCGAAGGGGCTCGTGCGGTTGCGGTCGGAGAGGTCTTTCGGCAACTTGGGCAGGCAGGGGGAGCCGGTTTCCACGCGATCCCGGCACGCGGCCGGATCGGCGGCGCCGCGCGCGGGCTCCCCGCCGGCGGCGCCGAGGCCCGCCACCGCCGCGTCGAGGACGCGTTCCAGGTGCTCGCCGAGGAAGACGGAAATCACGCTCGGCGGAGCCTCGTGGCCGCCGAGCCGATGGTCGTTGCCAGCAGTCGCCGCCGCCGCGCGGAGAAGGCCGGCGCGGCGGTCGACCGCCTCGACCACCGCGGCGAGGACGAGGAGGAAGCGGGCGTTCGAGGCCGGATCATCGCCCGGCTCGAGAAGGTTCTCGCCCCGGTCGGTGGCGAGGGACCAGTTCACGTGCTTGCCCGAGCCGTTGACGCCTTCGAAAGGCTTTTCATGGAGAAGCGCCGCCATCCCATGGCGCTCGGCGACCTTCCGGATGGTCTCCATCACGAGCTGGTTCGCGTCGGCCGCCGCGTTGGCGGAGGCGTATACCGTCGCTATCTCGAACTGGTTCGGCGCGACCTCGTTATGCTGGGTCTTGGCGGCGACGCCCATCATCCAGAGCTCGTCGTTGAGCTCCCGCATGAACGCGCCCACCTTCTCCTCGATGGCGCCGTAGTAGTGATCCTCCATCTCCTGGCCCTTGGCGGGCATGGAACCGAACACGGTCCTCCCGGCCAAGAGCAGGTCGGGCCGCTTGCGGTAGAGCTCGCGGTCGACGAGGAAATACTCCTGCTCGGGGCCAACCGTCGGCGTGACGCGCCGGCTTCGCTCGTCCCCGAAGGCGCGCAGGAGGCGCAGGGCCGCGCGGTTGATCGCGTCCATCGAGCGGAGGAGGGGCACCTTCTTGTCCAGGGCGTGGCCATTGTAGGAAACAAAGGCGGTCGGGATGCAGAGGGTGACGCCGGAGGGCGAACGCTTCAGGAAGGCGGGACTCGTCGCGTCCCAAGCCGTATAGCCGCGGGCCTCGAAGGTCGCGCGGAGCCCTCCGGACGGAAAGCTCGAGGCGTCGGACTCGCCCCGGACGAGTTCCTTGCCGGAAAACTCGACGATGACGCGGCCGTCCCCGGTCGGCACGATGAAGGAGTCGTGCTTCTCCGCGGTAAGGCCCGACAATGGATGGAACCAGTGACTGAAATGGGTCGCCCCCCGCTCGACGGCCCAATCTCGCATCGCGCTCGCGACCATCTCGGCGATGGCGGGCGACAACTCGCGCTCGCCGGCTTGGACTTCCTGGAGCTCCGCGAAGATCGTCTTGGGGAGGCGCTCGCGCATCAGCGCGTTCGAAAAACAGTGGGAACCGAAGACTCCCTCCAGCCTGGACTCGGCGGCGATGCTGCTCATGGACTACTCCTTGGATAGCGTATGCCGTTTATAAGCAGACTTCGTGCCATTTCGATGTGAAAGCGCCAAGCGGAGGAAGGAATTTCGAGCAATGAGAAGGCGGGGCTGAGAAAAAAGGCATGGGGGACAGTGCTCGCCATGCAGAGCAGGTCATACCCGAGGGACAGTGCTCGCCGTGCGGCCGCCGCGGTTCAGCCATTCAGGCCTTTCGATCCCGCCGCCTAGCACGGCCTGGGGCAACCTGATGCCGTCGGCGGCGTCCGGCCAGCTCAACACCGACCGCTTGGATACGAGGCCGAGATCTTTGCTACATATTTGTAGCTTTACCAATCACTTCCTACGCCCGCGTACGAAACCTGCGCCAGTCGATGCCGAAGCGCCGAAGCGCAAGACCCATGCGGCGCTCGGTGACCCCAAGCCGACGGGCGGCCGCCGCGGCGTTGCCAC
>DAINBW010000466.1:0-2879 GCA_036732745.1 Spirochaetales bacterium
GGCTCGGCGGCGCAGAGGTCGCCCCGGGCGGCGCGGGGGGCAACGCTCCGGGCGGCGCCCCGGGCGGGGCCTAGGTCGGGTCGCCGGGGAGCCCGAAGCGCGCCGAGGGGGAGGCGCGGGACGCCTCCTCCCTTGACAGCCTACGCCGTCGAGTTATCATCAAACAACTCGATCGGGGAAAACATGAAACAACGTCTCGGCATCGGCGCCAAGCTCCAGCTGCTCTTCGGCGCGACCTTCGCCCTCGTCCTGGCCATCCTCGTCTTCGTCGTCTACCTCCGCTCCTCGGCCCTCGTCCGCGACCTCGTGGAGGACGCGGCGGCCGAGACCGCCGCGCGCTACGCCGCGGTCGTGCAGGCCGAGGTCGGCGAGGCCTTCGCGGTCGCGCGGACGATCGGCCAGATCCTGGAGGACGCCGACCGCGATCCCCCCGGGCGCCGGCGCGAGTACGTGGACCGGCTCGTGCTGGCCTTCCTCGAGCGCAACGCCGGTTATCTTTCCATCTGGACCACCTGGGAGACCGACGCCCTGGACGGCCTCGACGCCGCCCACCGCGGCGGTCCCCTCGGGAACGAGGCGGGTCGGCTCGACGTCACCTGGCACCGCAAGTCCGGCGGCGGCTACAGCCGCAAGATCGCCTCGGAGACCGAGGTCGCGGAGTCGGAGTACTTCCAGACGCCCAAGCGCACCGGAAAGAGCCTGGTGGTAGGCCCTTACCTTTACAGCTACGCCGACGGCGAGCCCGAAAGGCTCGAGACGAGCGTCATCGCCGTGCTCCGCGACCGGCGCGACGGATTCGCCGGCGTCGTCGGCATCGACATCCCCCAGTACTCCTTCCAGGCCGTCGTGGACCGCATCAAGATCGAGGGCGGCGGCTTCGCGGCCCTCTACGGACCCGGCGGCGCGATCGCCGGCCACGCCGATCCCGGCCTCCTCGGCAAGCCGGTGGACGACGAAGCCCCGCTCTACGCCGCGGCCGGCTTCGCCAAGCTCAAGGAGAGCGTCGCCGCGGGCGCCGACTGGGAAGGTCCCGTCCTCCGGGGCGGTGTCGCCCATCACGCCGTGGTCCGCGGCTTCCCGGTCGACGAGACCGGCACTCGCTGGGCCCTCGCCGTCTTCGTGCCCGAGTCGGCGATCCACGCGCGCTCGGGACGGCTCGCGGTCATCCTGGGCGCCTGGGGCCTCGCCGCCCTCGTCCTCGTGCTCCTCCTCGTGTTCTTCGCGTCGCGCCTCGTGGCCGAACCCGTGAAGCGCGCCGCCTCGGCGCTGCGCGAAATCGCGGAAGGGGAGGGCGACCTGGCCCTCCGCCTGCCCGTCGCCTCGCGGGACGAGACCGGCGAGCTCGCCGACCACTTCAACGCCTTCGTCGCCAAGCTGGAGGCGACCGTCGCGCGCCTCAAGGAGGTCGGCCGCGGCGGCTACGCCATCGGCGAAGAGCTCGCCGCGAGCTCCGAGGAGGCCTCCGCCACGGCGAACCAGCTCGACGCGACCGTCCGCTCCCTCCAAGGCAAGATCGCCTCCCTCGACGGGAGCATCACCCGGGTCGACGAGGCCGTCGCGGGCATCGCCCGGGGCATAGACGCGGTGGGCGACCTCGTCCGGCGCCAGTCCGCCGCGGTCGGCCAGTCCACGGCGGCCTCGGGGGCCATCGTCGCGGGCCTCGGCGAACTGGCGCGGCTCGCGGGCGAGCGCGGCTCCGAGGCCGACTCCCTGGCGCGGCGCGCCCGCGAGGGCGAGGCGACGGTCGGCGCCGTCCTGGCCGCGGTCAAGGAGATCGGCGGCTACGCGGCGGCCATCGCCGACATGGCCGGCGTCATCAACGACGTCGCCGAACGCACGAACCTCCTCGCGATGAACGCCGCCATCGAGGCCGCCCACGCGGGCGACCGCGGCCGCGGCTTCGCCGTCGTGGCGGGCGAGATTCGGAAGCTCGCCGAGACGACGGGCGGAAACGCCGCGACCATCTCGCGACAGCTCAAGGCCGTCACCGGGAAGATCGACGAGACGGCCGCCGGGGCCGCGGCCGCGGGGCACTCCATCCGCGCGATGACCGAGGGCATGGACCGCGCCGCCGCCAGCTTCCGCGAGGTCCTGGGCGGCCTCGACGGCCTGTCCGGCCGCGGGAACGAGGTCGGCTCCGCCCTGGCCGCCCTCGTCGCCTCCACGGAGGAGCTCAAGACCGCGAGCGGCGCCATCGAGGCCCGCTCCGGCGACATCAGGGCCTCGATGCTGACGATCTCCCGCCTGTCGAGCGAGAACACGGCGGGCTTCGCGGAGATGGCCCAAGGCATCCGCGAGATGAGCGGCGCCGCCGAGGCCCTCTCCCGCCTCGGCGTGGAGAACTCCGCCAACGCGGGCGTCATGGACGAGGCCCTCTCCCGCTTCAAGACGGGCGAGGGCGGAGCGAGGCACGGGGCCGCCGACGCGGCTGATGGAGGCGAAGCGTGAACGAAAAGCCGGTCATCGCGATCACGATGGGCGATCCCGCGGGCATCGGCCCCGAGATCATCGCCAAGGCCCTCGCGGCGGGCGAGACCCGGGCCGCGGCGCGTTGCCTCGTCTACGGCGACGCGCGCGTCCTCGAGAAGGCGGTCGCCGCCCTCGGCCTCGGCGACCGCCTGGCCGTCAAGGGCCGCTCGAACGCGGCCGCCGCGACCTACGAAGACGGCGTCCTCGAAGTCCTCGACCTCGCCAACGCCGACCCCGCGCGCTTCGAGCCCGGCCTCGTCCAGGCCAATTGCGGCGCCGCCGCCTTCGAGTGCGTCGAGGCCGCGATCGCCGCCTGCCTCCGCGGCGAGGCCGACGCCCTGGACACCGCGCCCGTCAACAAGGAAGCCCTCCGCGCCGCCTCCGTCCCCGACGCCGCCCACACCGAGATG
>DAINBW010000467.1:0-2878 GCA_036732745.1 Spirochaetales bacterium
AGGGGGCGCGGGCTCGGCGCCAAGCTCGCCGGCGCGAAGCTCGGCGGCGACGAGTCCGCTGGCGATCCGGGCGGCGAGGAGGCGGGCGCGGTCGCCGAGGGGCGGTTTCGCCGCGCCCTCGGCCTCGGGGGATGAGGCCGCGCGGAGGGGCTCGGCGCGGGGAGGCGCGGCGGCGCGGCCGGCGGCGGGCTTGGCGGCGAGGATGAGGGCCGCCGCGGCGGACAGGAGGCCGAGGCAGAAGACGGCGCCCTTGTGGGTGTTGACGCCGCCGGTCGCCCGGTACATGGCGGCCTCGGCGGCGCGGCCGATCGGGCGAAGCTCGGCGAGGAGGCCGGCGGGCTCGGGCTTGTCGTAGGCGAGGGCGGCCGCGGCGCAGGCGGCGAAGCCGGGCTCGAGGGCGGCGGCGGAGGCGAGGAGGAGGGCGCAGTCCATGTCGCGGTGGGCGCCGCGGTGCCCGGGATCGACGAGGCCGGGCTTGGGGGCCGCCAGGGCCTCGGCGCGGAGGGCCGCGGCCGCCGAGGCGCCGATGGCCTCGGCCAGGTTCCCTGGCGGGACCGTAATCGAGGCCGGGACCGAGTCCGGAACCGCGCACGGGACCAAGGGACGGTCCGGCCCGGCGGAAGAAGGCGCGCCGCTTTCCCGCATGGCTCGAGACTACACGGCGCGGGGAGCGGGCGTCGAGGGCCCGTCCTTGTAGGACGTACGCCGACAAGCGAATCTGCGCTCATCCTACATACGGGAACCGGGACGGCCCCTAGACTTCGAGGCTACGGGGCGTTATGCGCCCACAACCCCACACTTGGAGTGAGACAATGAAGAGAACGCTCGTTTCCCTCGTCACGCTCGTCCTCCTCGCGGCCGTCGGCCTTCCCGCCGTCGCCGCCGATTATCCCTCGAAGCCCCTCGAGATCGTCGCCCCCGCCAATCCCGGCGGCGGCTGGGACGCCATCGCCCGCGCGATCAACGTCGGCCTCGAGAAGGAGAAGCTCTACCCGCAGCCCATGTCCGTCCTCAACAAGGGCGGCGCCGGCGGCGCCATCGGCTTCGCCTACATGCTCATGAACCAGAAGAACGACTACGAGCTCGTCGTCTACTCCCCGCCCCTCATCATCAAGACCATCGACAAGACCATGGGCGGCGACTACAAGCAGCTTACCCCCCTCGCGAAGCTCATCACCGACTACCAGGTGATCCTCGTCAAGGCCGACTCCCCCTACAAGAACCTCGGCGACCTCCTCGCGGCGATCAAGAAGGATCCGAAGTCCGCCAAGTTCGCCGGCGGCTCCTCCCCCGGCTCCATGGACCACCTGGCCTTCTGCAAGGTCGCCAAGACCGCCGGAATCGATCCCGCCTCCCTTGTCTACGTCGCCTTCTCCGGCGGCGGCGAGGCCCTCACGACTCTCCTCGGCGGCAACGTCGCCTTCGTCTCCTCCGGCACCGGCGAGGCGCTCGGCCAGATCAAGGCCGGCACCGTCCGCGCCCTGGCGATCACCGCCCCCGCCCGCCTCCCCGGCGACCTCAAGGACGTCCCCACCGCCAAGGAGCAGGGCGTCAACATGACCTATGAGGTCTGGCGCGGCGTGTTCGGCGCGCCCGGCATGTCCAAGGCCGCCCAGGACTACTGGGCCAAGACCCTCAAGCAGATGGTCGGCACCGCGACCTGGAAGGACATCCTCCAGAAGAACTCCTGGGGCGACGCCTACGCGAACGGCGCGGACTTCGCCAAGTTCCTCGACGCCGAGTACGCATCCTACCAGGAGCTCATGGCCACGCTCGGTTTCGCCAAGTAAGGAAAACCCGGGGCCGCGCGACTCGGGAGCGGTCCCGCAATCCGGACGCGGCGCCTTTCCTCCACGCGGAGGGACGGCGCCGCGGCCAACCGTCCAGGGAGAGCATCAATGGCAGCGAAGAAAGAGGAGAAGATCGCGAGCATCGTCTGCGCGATCTTCTCCATCGCCTATATCATGGGATCCTACGCGATCCCGAAACCGGTCATCCAGCAGCAGCTCGGCCCCGATGCCTTCCCCAAGGCGGTCGGTTTCCTCCTTCTCGGCCTCTCGGTGATCTACATCTTCCAGGCCTTCCTCGGCAAGGGCAAGGTCGACGAGAAGCGCGCCGAGATCATCGGCGCGGAGGAGAAGATCGAGAAGCGGGCCGACCTAAAGCGGATGGGGCTCGTCATCCTCATCATGCTCGCCTACGCGGCGCTCTTCCAGCCGCTCGGCTACGCCATTTCCACCTTCCTCGCCTTCCTCGCCGGACTTCTCGTGCTGGACCGCAAGCACCTCGTCCGGGACATCGTCATCGCGGTCGTCGCGAGCTTCGGACTCTTCCTCATCTTCACCCTCCTCCTCAGGGTGAATCTCCCCGCCGGACCCCTCAAGGTCCTGGGTTTCTAGCGCAAGGAGCCAGAGCATGAATTTCATCCAGAACGTGACGCTCGGCTTCGGCGTCGCCATGACCCCCTGGAACCTCCTTCTCGCCTTCGTCGGCGTGTTCCTCGGCACCGTCATCGGCGTCCTTCCCGGCATCGGCCCGATGACCGGCGTCGCCCTCCTCATCCCCATCTGCTTCGGCATGAACCCCGTCTCCGCCATCATCCTGATGGCGGGCATCTACTACGGCGCGATGTACGGCGGATCCACGACCTCCATCCTCGTCAACACGCCCGGCGAGTCCTCGAGCGTCGTCACCTGCCTGGACGGCAACAAGATGGCCAAGAACGGCCGGGCGGGACCGGCCCTCGCCGCCGCCGCCATCGGCTCCTTCGTCGCGGGCACCTTCGCGACGATCATGCTGATGCTCTTCGGCCCCGTGATCGCGCAGGTCGCGCTCAAGTTCGGGCCGCCGGAGTACTTCGCCCTCATGGTCTGCGGCC
>DAINBW010000468.1:0-2876 GCA_036732745.1 Spirochaetales bacterium
AGGCAGCGCCGGCGGCGCCGCGCCGGCGGCGCCACTACGGCGCCACGCGGGCGTCTACTGGACGAAGTGAGCCCGGCCGGCCAGGATGCCGTACTTGCGCGAAAGGTAGCCTTCCAGCTCGGCGGCCCGGAGCGCGAAGCTCGCGCCGTAGTCCTTCATGTAGGCCTCGATGCGCGGAGCGAGCTCGGGATGGTTTTCGAGGAGGCGCGGCGGCAGCACCTTCGTGAAATACTCCTCCACCTTGAACAGGGGCTGCTGCAGCAGATAGGCCTGGAACTCGTTGGCCATGAGATAGGCGTTCGCGGTGTCGTAGTTCATCCAGCCGAAATACAGCTTCCAGAACCATTTTTCCTCGGCCGGGACGGCCGCCCAAGCCGCGCCGACAAAGGCCCGGTACTCCGCGTCCGCGAAGAAGACCGCGTGGGTCGACTCGTGCGTCACGAACATGCTCCGGAGATAGGGCGCGGATTCGCGGGTTATGGAGATCAAGGCTCCCTCGCCGGCCTCGAAACGGCCGCCCTTTTCGCGGATGAGCCCGCGCGCGGCGAGGATGCCCGCGAGTTCGCGCTCCTCGCGGAGGAGCGGGAAGGAGCTGGCCCTGGCGGCCTCGAAGAAGGCGGCCAGGTCTTCCGTGCGGTAGTCGTGGGCGTTCCAGCCGTGGAGCCCCGCTATCTCCGCGTCGGGCGCCAGGCGCCCCTTGAAGCCCTTCTTTTCCACGAAGAAGGCGAGGCGCTTCAGGTAGCGGTCCTGTGTCGCGTAATCCTTGAAATCGAAGACGAGGACCGAGGGCAGGAGATCCCAGCGGTAGAGGTCGAAATCGGCGCCGGGGTCGCGCGCCGGCAGGTCCAGGATCGCGCCGAGATCGAGGAGCTCGAGTTCCTCCGCCGGAAGGCGCCGAGCGGCGACGGAGCGAAGCCGCAAGGCGCCGGGCGCGCGGAGCTCGAGCGAGGCGCAACCGGCCGGAAACAGCGCGGCGGGAAGGACGAGCTTGGCGCCAGCCGCCCTTAGGCGGACGGTCAGCGGCGGGGCGCCGGGCGCGGACAGGGAGAGCTGGCCGCTTGAGCCGGCTTCGTACTCGACCACGAGGGCGGCTCCCCCGTCCCCGCCCTCGGCGCCGAGATCCCGGAAGGGCGTCTCCACGACGGCGACCTGTTCGGCTCCCCGGCGATAAAGGCTGAAGCCGGGAGAAAGACGGGTTCCCTCCGGATCGAGAATGAGGCCGCGGAAGGCGGGCAGGACCGCGACCCCGGCAAGCTCGACGCCGCGTGGATCGGCCTTTGGATCGGCGAGGGCGAGGGCGAGCCGCGCCGGGACGACGCCGGGGGGTAGCGGAATCGCATACCGCGTGCGACCCTCCCGGAGCCGCGGGGAGGCCTCGAAAAAAACGGCCTTGCCCTTGCGGTCCGAGGCGAGCGCGATCGTGAGGCGGAGCGGCTCCTGGGCGCGGGTCGGCGCGTCCCCGGCGGCCGGGGAGACGCGCAGGTCGAGCTCGAGGGACTGGCCGGCTGTCGCGGCGATCGGGGAGCGCGGCAGGTAGGCGTTGGCGGGACGCTCGGGGAGGAGGCGCCCTTCCTGGCCCTTCGGGAAGGCGGCGGTCTGGTCAAAGGCAACGGCGCCGCGCGCGCCCTTCCACGAAAAGCCCTCCACCGACGGGACGGCGCAGGAGGAGGCGGCCACGCCGAGGGAAAGGAGGAGGGATAATCGTCCGACGGCCGCGCGGCGGCACCTCCCCGTCAGGGGGGCTCTCATCGGAACGCGACGATGCTCTTGGCCAGGAGTTCGGCGACGCGGTGCTTTTGCTCGCGGCTCATCTCGATGTCGGAGCGGAGAAGGGTCTCCCACCGGCCGAAGAAATCGTCGGGGACGCGCTTCAAGGCGCGAAGATGGGAGTCGATGAGACGGTGCGAGGGCTCGAAGCGACGGTTGATCATGAAGAGGGTCGCCGCCGCGTACTTGGCGAAGCCGCCCGAAGAGACCAGGTAGAAGAAACCGTCGTCGCGGACCGCCGCGGCGCCGAGATCGGCGAGGTAATGCTCCATCTTGGACTGGAAGCTCCCGCGAAGCGCGTTCCAGATGTCGGCTGGCATCTCCGCGAGGCGCCGCTTGATGCCGTCGATCCAGTCCGAGCGCTTCCAGAGCACTTGGGCGGTCATGAGGCGATGGAAAAGATAGGTGCCGGAGTTCTTGAGGATCCAGAGGCTGTCGGCGGAACCGTCCATGAGCGACTCGAGCTGCTGCACGCTCTTGTATTCGACGCGGATCGGCAAGCCTTCCAGGAAGAACCGGTCCTTGGACTGGTTGGAGGCGCTCTCGAATGCGCCAGGGTCGCCGAAGGCCGCGCGACGTTCCTCCGCCGGCGGAACGCCGCCGCGGTGATGGACGTCGATGACGAGGGCGAAGTAGGGATCGAGGACGTCCACCTCGGCCTGTTCGCAGAGGCTGACGCACTCGACATTCGCCCAACCGGCGATGACGCGGGTCAGGCCGTCGGCGATACGTTCGACTTTCTGGTTCATAGGCCTTCCTTTACAGGGCTCTCGCGGGAATTGTATCATGGGTCGATGCCTTTGCAAACAAGCCCCGGCTTCATCTGCCTCTTCCTGGAACCCCCGGGGAACGAGGCGCGGGAACTCGCCCTCTTCCGCCGTCGGCTCTTTGCGAGCCTCGGGGATCCCGGCGTCCTGGCCCTGCCCGAGGCGATCCCGCTCGCCTATGCCGAAGCCCGCGGCGCGCCGATGGGTCGGCCTTCGCTCCGGCTCGCGCTGGCCCGGCTCTGGAGGGACCACGCGGCCCTCGCCGGACGGCGCTCCCCGTTCCGCGCGGGCGAGGCCGGCATCGTCGAGAGGGAAGGCATGCTCTATTTCGACGTTGAACCG
>DAINBW010000469.1:0-2876 GCA_036732745.1 Spirochaetales bacterium
CTCCAGCCTGGTGTCCTACGACGAGGTGCTGGAGCTGGCGAAGCGCTCCGAGACCGCGCCGTTCTCGACGAGGGTATTGATCTTCATGCGCCGCCCCCTAGACGGCCGCGCCGCGGGAGCCGGCGAGCGCGAGTCCCAGGACGAGCCCCGCGCCCGCGAGGACAAGGCCGCCCAGGTTGTCGAGGGCGATGTTCGCCAGGGCCTTGCCCCAGGCGCCGCGGCGCAGCAGCTCCACCGTGTCGTAGGCGTAGCTCGAGAAGGTGGTGAGCCCCCCGAGGAAGCCCGCGACGGCGAGGGGCCTGAGGCGCCGTCCGCCGAGGCCCCGTTCGGCGAGGCCGAGGAGCAGCCCGATGAGGAAACAGCCCAGAAGGTTGACGATCGCGGTTCCCCAAGGAAAGCCGGAGCCGAAGAGCCGGGCAGCGAGGCGGGTGACGAGCCAGCGCGCCGCGGCGCCGAGTCCGCCGCCCAGGAAGACAAAGGCGAGATCGAGCATGGACCCATGATACCCGAGCTCCCGGCCTCGGGGGAAGCGCCGCGGCGCGCCGCGTGATCGCGGGCCGCGGCACGCCGCGGAGTCGCGGGCAGCGTGATCGCGGGCTGGAGCGGCAGCCGCCGCTACCCGATGATGCCGCGGGCGCGGGCCGCCGCCAGCGCTTCCCGCGCGGAATGCACGCCGAGCCGCTCGTAAAGCCCTTTCACGTGCTCGCGCACCGTGTGGATGGAGAGGCCGCGGTCGGCGGCGATTTCCTTGTAGCTGAGGCCCCGGCCCAGGAGCTCGAGGACCTCGCGTTCGCGCGGACTCACGGCTTGCCGGCCGACCGGCGGGCGGTTCACGTCGAAGGAGCGGATCGCGGCCACGACGGCGGCGGCGGCCTTGGAGACAGGCGAAAGCTCGGCGAGCAGGGCCGCCGCGGCCTCCCCGCCTTCGATGAAGGGAAGGAGGATGCCGCGCGTCGCCGCGAGGTCGAGGGCACGGACCAGCGCGGCCCCGGCCTCGGCCCGCGCGCCCGAAGCCGCGAGAAGCAAGGCCCGCGCGACCAGCGCCTCGACGAGGCCGGCGACGGCCCCGGCGGCCTCGAGCTCGCCGACGAAGGCCGCCGCCTCGGACAGTTCCGTCGCCGCGCGCCGGGCGGCGGCGGCTCCCTCGCGCCGGGCGGCGGCGGCTCCCCCGGGCGGGGCGCCGGGGACGGCGGCCGCCAGCCGCAGGGCCAGGGCGCGGAGGAAGACGCCCTGCGGCGATCGCGGCGGCGGCAACTCGTCCCAGGCCGGCAGGTTCGCGCGCCAGGGCTCGAGGAGAGCGCGGAGGCCGGCGGCGAAGGCGAGACCGTCCTTGGAGCCGGCGCGGCCGACGAGGGCTTCCAGGGCTTCGAGGCTTTCCCGCGCCGCGGCGCCCTCCCCCGCCGCAGCCAGGACGCGGACGCGCTGGGCGAGGTAGACGAAGCGGTAGGAATAGGAGCCCTCGAACTCGACCGGCGCCTCGGCTTCGGCGAGGAAGGCGCGCGCCTCGGCGACGCGGCCCTCGAGGAGGGCCAGGGCGGCGGCGTCCGTCTCCGCGACGCCGCCCGAGAGCAGGGCGGGATCCTCCGCCGCGAGGGCGCGCATGCGCGCGAGGAGGGCGCGGACCTCGGCGCCGTCGCCGCGGTGGAGGGCCAGGCGGCAGAGGCGATGAAGGCAGGACAGGGAGGAGGAGCGCTGGCCCCGGGCGAGGAGGGGCGGCAGGGCCGCGCGCAACAATTCCTCGGCGCCCGCCAGCTCGCCGAGGGAAAGGAGCGCGTCCCCGGTGGAAACGCGCAAGAGTCCGCGGATCCACTCGTTCGACGTGCCGCCGGAGACGGGGGGCTCGAGGAGGCGCAGCCCGAGCTCGGCCGCGATCCGCGGCGTCCGGAAGCGCTCGACGTAGACGCGCACGACCTCGAGGACGCCCGTCCCGAAGGGGGGGCAGCCGCAGGGTCCCGGACCGGACAGGGGCTCGAGGAGGCCGAGGGCGCGGTCGAAGTCGCCGAGGATGGCGGCGGCCCAAGCCTCGAGGAGACCGAGCTCCGGATCGGCCTCGAGGAGGCGACGCGGCAGGCGACGCAGCCAGGAAGCCGCGGCGAGGGTGGCGTTGCGGCCGTAGAGGAGGCCCAAGGAACTGCGAATGAGGGCGGTGGCCCCTTCCGGATCGCCGGCCAGGATGGCCAGGGAAACGGCCGCCTCGACCTCGCCGCGTTCCTCGAGGCGGCGGGAGGCGAGGAGGCGGAGCTCGGCCAAGGCGGCCGGCTCCTCGCGCGCGGCCTCGGCCAGAAGCCGCTCGCGGAGGAGGGAGTGCATCGCGTAGCGGCGCCGCCGGGGATCCAGGGCCTCGAGGAGATTGCGGCGCTCCGCCTCCGCGAGGAGCTCGGCCGCGGCGGCTTCCGGCAGCCCGCGCCCGGCGCCGAGAAGTTCGAGGAGCTCGGCGTCGATCGCCTCGGGCACCGCCGCCACGCGGAGGAGGGCGCGCCAGCCTGGCTCAAGGCCGTCAAGGACGCCGGCGGCGAGATAGTCGGCGACGGCGGCTACCTCGCCGTCCAGGCCCTGGACCAAGGCCTCGAGCTCGCGGGGATTCCGCGCGGCGGCCGCGGCCAGGCGGAGGCAGGCGGGCCAGCCGCGCGTTGTCCGCACCAGGGAAGCGACGGTTTGGCGCGGCGGCTGGAAACCAAGGGCCGCGGCGAGGACGGCGCGCGCCTCCTCCTCGTCAAAGCCGAGCGTCTCGGGACCAAGCTCGAGGAGGAGTCCCGCCGCGCGCAGGGCCTCGAGTCCGGGCCTGAGCCGCTCCCTCGTCGTCGCGACAAGCCGGGCCGCGGGCGGCCGACCCCGCGCCAGCTTTTCAAGGAGGGCCGCGGCCGCTCCCGCGCCGA
>DAINBW010000470.1:0-2873 GCA_036732745.1 Spirochaetales bacterium
GATCAAGGGCACCGCGACGGCCGTCTCGTTGTATTACCTGGGCGACCCGCTGGTTCATCCACAGATGGACGAGATGTGCTCGATCGCTCAGAAGGCCGGACTCAACGTTCACATCAGCACCAACTTCAGCTTTGTTCTCTCCGACGACCGCCTCCGCTGGCTCGTGCGGGAGCACCTCAGGCGGGCCAAGACGGGCGAGTCCTGAAGGACCCGCCGGGCTCCCGCCGCGGGGCGGGGCCCGAGCTTGTCTTTTTGCCGCCTACGGGGTACTATACGCCGTGAATCCTTACCCCCACAGAGGAACCCTCGTGAAGCATGGAGCCCGCATTCTCGGTCTCGTCCTGGCCCTCGCCGCCCTGCCCGCGGCGGCCCAGGACATCCTCACCGCCGACCAGTTCTTCGCCCAGGTGTCGGACCGCTACGCCCAGATCAACGACTACGAGGGCCGCATCGCCATCCAGGCGGGCAAGGAGACCATGAGCGGCGTCATCGCCTATCGCTCCCCCTCCTTCCTCCGCATCGACTTCCTCCAGCCCCTCGACCAGGTCATCGTCTTCGACGGGACGCGCCTCGTGGTCTACATCCCGAACCTCCGCGCCGTCCTCCAGCAGACGACCGCCGACAAGCCGGGCGCCGGCGGCGCGAGCCTCGCCACCCGCGAGGGCCTCAAGATGATGAAGCGCAACTACGGCATCGCCTACGAGACGAGCCCGACCCCCGTTCCCCTGGAGGACGGCTCGGCGGAACTCGTGATCCGCCTGGTCCTCTCGCGCAAGTCCGTCGCCGAGGGCTTCCGCACGATCAAGCTCTCCATCAACCCGGAAACGAAGCTCATCCGCCGCATCGACGGCCAGACCCTCTCCAACGAGCGCTTCGTCTTCGATTTCAGCGGCGTCAAGACCAACCAGAACATCTCCGAGTCGCGGTTCATCTACGATTCCCCGGCCTCGGCGAACGTCTACAACAATTTCCTGTTCGGCAGCGACAAGCAGTAAAGGACGGATCACATGTCACCCATCGGAGAGGCGCTCCGCGCCGCGCGTGAAGAGAAGGGCCTCGCCCTCGACCGGGTCGCCGACGAGACCAACATCGCCAAGCGCTATCTCGCGGCCCTGGAGGCGGAGGACTTCGGCGTCTTCCCCGGCGATCCCTACGCCATCGGCTTCCTGCGGAACTACGCCGAATACCTCGGCCTCGCCTCCGACGACCTCGTCGCGACCTTCAAGAACCTCCGCATCCAGGAGCAACCGGTCCCCATCCAGGAGCTCATCCCCCGGCGCGGGCTGTCCCCCCTCGCGATAGGCGGCATCGTCGCCGCCGCCGCGGCGGTCCTCGTCGTGGGCGGCGTCCTGGTCTTCGGCAAGCGCGGCCCCGCCGTCGCGGAGATCGACCCGGCGGACCGCGCCCCGGTCGAGTACCGGCTGGAGGGCGCGTCCTTCGAGCGCCGCCTCTACGAGGGCGACGCCCTCGTGATGAGCCTCGGCTCCGACAGCTACAAGCTCCTCCTCGCCAAGATCGACGACGCCGTCACCCTCGAGAGCCCCGTCGGCTCCAACCGCCTCCTCCTCGGCGAGGAGGGCACCCTCGACCTCGACCGGAACGGCGTGCCCGAGTTCAAGCTCCTCGTCAGCGACTTCGCCAAGAAATCGCCGGCCAAGGGCGCCGTCATCCGCGTCGAATACGCCGATCCCGCCCTCGCCGCCGCGGCGGCCGCCGCCGCCCCCGCCGCCGCCGGCAGCGCCGCGGCCGCCGGCGTCGCCCAACCCGCCACGGCCCCCGCGCCGGTCCTGCCCCCCGCCGCGGAGCCGGCCGCGGCCGTCTCCGTCTCCGGCAAGAACGCGGTCATCTTCGAGGCCTCCAAGAGCCCCTACCCCTTCGTCCTCTCGGTGACCTTCCGGGGGCCCTGCATGTTCCGCTACGAAATCGACCGGCGCGACCGCGACGAGCGCTACTACCACAAGGGCGAAACCATCACCGTGAACGCCAACAACTCCATCCGCATCTGGGCCTCCAACGCCCAGGCGGCCAAGGTCACGATCCAGGCCTCCGGCGGCAAGTCCGCCGACCTGGACCTGGGCGGCGCCGGCGAGGTGGCGGTCAAACGCATCTCCTGGTCCCAGGGCGAATCGGGCGGCTACGCCCTCTCCGCCGCGGACGTCGATTAAGGCATGCGTTTCCACCTGGACCAGCGCGGCTGCGCGAAGAACCAGGTCGACGGCGAGGAGATCGCCGCGCGCCTGGAAGCCGCGGGCCACGCCTGGGCCGCCTCCGCCGACGAGGCCGACCTCATCACCGTCAACTCCTGCGGCTTCATCGAGTCGGCCAAGAAGGAGTCGCTGGACGCGGTGCTGGACTGGAAGTCCCGCTACCCCGGAAAGCGCGTCCTCCTGGCGGGCTGCCTTTCCCAGCGTTATGCGAACGAACTCGCCGAGGGCCTGCCCGAGGCGGACGGCATCGTAGGCAACGCGGACCTGGCCGCCGTCGCCGTCGCGGCGGAGTCCGTGATGGCGGGCGGGCGCCCGGTCCTCCTGCCCGAGGCCGCGCCCTCCATCGGCAACTTCCGCCGGGGCCGCCTGTTCGACTTCCCCGGCACCGCCCACGTCAAGGTCACCGAAGGCTGCTCCAACAACTGCAGCTACTGCGCCATACCGATCATCCGCGGCGGCCTCCATTCCCGCCCCGTCGCCGAGGCGGCGGCCGAGTGCCGCGAGCTCATCGGCCGCGGCATCCGCGAGCTTGTCCTCGTCGGCCAGGACCTCGGCGCCTACGGCCGGGATTTCGGCCCCGGCTCGGCCCAGGCCCTGCCCGAACTCCTCGCCGCGTTGTCCGACATCCCCGGCGACTTCCGCGTGCGCACCCTCTACATCCACCCG
>DAINBW010000471.1:0-2872 GCA_036732745.1 Spirochaetales bacterium
CCGCCCGTGCCGTCGGTAAGGGAGTGGGAAAACTCGCAGGCGATCCGCCGCCCGCGGGCGCGGACCCGGAACAGGCAGGTGCCGCGGCGGCGCGGATCCAGGCCCTGGCAGGGCGATTCCGGATCGAGCTCGACGCGCAGGGGCTTGGCGTGCGGCTCGAAGTAGTACCAGAAGAAGCCGCGGCGGAGCTCCACCGCGAAGTAGGGGAAGCGCGCGGCGACGCGCTCCAGCGCGGCCTGCAGGGAAGGAAGATGGACGGGCGCGTCGAGGTCGGCGGAGACGCGGAACAGCGAGGTGACCACGGAATCGCTCACCGCGGGCATGATCGTCGCCGCGTTGTCGAGCGAATACCAGGGCCCCGATTCGTCGCGGAACCCCGTCCGCGCCTTGCGCCGGTTGGCGCGCTCCGCCTTCGATCCCTTCATGCCGCCTGCCTTCCGGGTATAGGACGCGCCCCGCCCCGTTTTGGTTGCGCCTCCCCTAGAGGAAGGGCACGTAGGGGAAGGCCAGCACGAGGAGGATGGTGACAAGGAGGCCGGGGATGAAGTCCGCCGTCTTGAGCTTCTTGAGGCCGAGCAGGTTGATGCCGATCATGATGACCAGCGCGCCGCCGACGCCGGTCAGCTCGGCGAGCATCGTCTCGGACACAAAGGGCGCCACCCATACCGATAGTATAGTCAAAAGCCCTTGGTAAACGAGGACCGAAAGGGCGGAGAAGGCGACGCCGACGCCCATCGCGCTGGCGAAGAGGACGGAGATGAAGCCGTCCATGACGCTCTTCGTCAGGAGGAGGGAGTAGTCGCCCTCGGTGCCGGCCTTGAAGGAGCCCACAATGGCCATGGCGCCCGCGCAGAAGAGCTCGGAGGCGTCCAGGAAACCGTAGGCGAAGGTGGAGCCCTCGTCCTTGGCGGCGAAGCGCCTCTTGAGCCGCTCGCCGATGCGGAGGAAGCCGCCTTCGATGTCGAGGAGGGTGCCGACCAGGCCGCCGATGATGAGGGCCAGGGCGAAGGCCAGGACGTGGGAGGCCTTGAGGGCCATCTGGATGCCGATGACCAGGGCGATGATGCCGGTCGCGGTGAAGACCGTGGACTCGTAGCGGGCGTTGAGCTTCTTCTTGAGAAGGATGCCGACGAGGGAACCGAGGATGATGGCCGCGGCGTTGATGATGGTGGCGATCATGGGAAAAACTCCGATCGGCGGACCGGCGCGCTCGCGCTTGACCGCTCGAAAGGGAGTATAGCATAATGGACCGATGAAGGGGGTCGGGATGGTTGAAAAGCTCGAAGCGGTCAGCGCGCGCGATTCCCTCGCCGACGGGGAACTCCTCGGCGCGGAGGACGGCGACGCCGTCGGCAGGATCTTCTGCGCGAACTGCATCCACTGCAAGCTCGTTCCCTCCCCCGCCGACGCCGCCGGCAGCTACCGCCTCCGCGTCCGCTGCGACGCCGGCAAGTGGCGCAAGAAGATCGGCGAAGAGAAGATCTACAAGTACTTCACCGTGGCCCGCCGCTCCATTCCCGCCTGCGACAGCTACGAGGACATGGGCGACACCCAGGAATTCATCCGGGATCTCCGCAAGGCGCTCCCGACAAGCGACGAACTCTATTCCCTCTAAAGCGAGAAGAACCATGAAAAGAAGCCTCAGTTCAGCCCTTTCCGCGGCCCTCCTCGGCCTGGCCCTCGCGGCCGGCCTCGCCTCCTGCGCCTCCGCGCCCAAGAGCATCCCCGAGGATCTCACCGCGAGCGAGCTCATCCAGCGCGCCCAGGAAGCCAGCGACACGAACAAGTACCCGGTCGCCGTCGCCTATTACCAGGCGGCCCTGGACCGTTTCGGCGACGATCCGGCCATCCTCTGCAACGCGGAGTACGAGATCGCCTTCATCGCCTACAAGAGCGGCCGGCTCGTGGAGGCCGAGGAGCGTTTCACGCGGCTCCTCGAGCGCTACGCGGCGCCCGAAGGCGACTTCCTGCCCGCCCGCTTCAAGATCCTGGCCGAAAAAGTCCTTGAAAAGGTGCGCGCGGCAAGGGGAACGGCGAAAAAGTAATCCCCGTCGCGCGACCATCGGGCGCCCGCGGGAAGCGGCGCCAACAAAAAAGCGGGCCTTGCGGCCCGCTTTTTCATGCTCCGGAGAGCTTTTGGTCGGCGATCACCACCAGCCGAAGGAGGTGCCGCAGCGGGTGAGGTACCAAATGAAGACGATGGAGACGACGACGGCGTAGGTGTTGTACCAAACGGCCAGGGCGTCGCCGTCGCGGCGGGAGATGTAGCCCGTGAAGAGGGAGGCCGTCACGCAGACGAGATAGCCGATCAGGGCAAGGACGCCGTAGAAGGTATTCGGAATGGCCAAGGCGTCGAGGCAAAACACGAAGGTAAAGACGAAAAGCAGGATAAAGAGGCCGAAGTTTACGAGGCCGTTCTTAGCATCCATACGGTGACTCCTTTGCGCCGCTGAAATACATGGTTTTCGGGCTTCAGTATAAACCCGCCGCAAAGAAATGTCCACTCGAAGGAAAAAAACGCCGCGATTGCGCCGCCTATCGCGGGACTCGCCGCGCCGGCGCGCCGCCGCCCGCTCCCGCGCCGGCCGCCGGGTCGGTGCCCGCCGCCGAGGTCGCGGCGGCGGGCGGCGCGGCGGGAGGCGGCGTGGGCGGGCTCGGCGTGAACTGGGCCGACGCGGTGGGAGCCGGCGCCGCGACCAGGACCTTGGTCCCCCGCTCCCCGCCTTCGACCCTCAGGGACAGGCCCGCGGCGGCGGCCCGTTCCCGCATTCCCGCCAGCCCCAACCGGGTCCGGCCGTCCTCCCCGGGCTCCCGCCAGCGGCCGTCGTCCTCGACAAGGAGAAGCCAGTTCCCGCCGGAGCGCTCCGTGCGG
>DAINBW010000472.1:0-2871 GCA_036732745.1 Spirochaetales bacterium
GTCGGGCAGGGCGCGGGGCCGGCCGCGGGCGCCGCGGGGACGGCCGGGGCCGGGATGACGGCGGCGAGCGCCGACGTCGTCCGCGAGCTCCAGGACCGCATCGAGCGGCGCATCATCCTTTCGGAGCGGCAGCTTTCGCAGGCGGAGGCCCGGCCGGAGCGCATCGAGGCGGGCGGCCTCGACTACGCCGGCAAGGTCCGCATCGTCGAAAGGGCCCTCCGCACGAGCGGCGACCGGCTCGAGGTCTCGTACCGGCTGCCGGGCGCCGACCCCGCGCGCGCCCTCGTGCGGCCCGCGCGGCTCGAAAAGACCGAAAAGGGGCTCGTCCTCGAGGCGGAAGACCTCGCGACCGGCGGCCCCGTCCGCATTCCGCTCGGAGCCATGAGCTCCGTGAAGCGGATGCGCGCATCCCTATTCGGAGAAGAAGCATGAAACGAAACCAGGCATACCAAGACCAGCCCAAGGCCGAGACCGGCTACCAGGGCCAGCTCAAGCTCGCCGTCCTTGTCGACGCCGACAACACGCAGGCCTCCATCATCGAGGGACTTCTCGGCGAGGTGGCCAAATACGGCATCGCGAGCGTCAAGCGCATCTACGGCGACTGGACGAGCACCAACCTCCGTTCCTGGAAGGACAAGCTCCTCGAGTTCGCGATCCAGCCCATCCAGCAGTTCAGCTACACGACGGGCAAGAACGCGACCGACAGCGCGATGATCATCGACGCGATGGATCTGCTCTACACCGAGAGCCTCGACGGCTTTTGCATCGTGTCGAGCGACTCGGACTTCACGCGGATCGCGATGCGCCTCCGCGAGGACGGCAAGATGGTGCTCGGCTTCGGCCAGAAGAAGACGCCCAAGCCCTTCGTCGCGGCCTGCGACAAGTTCATCTACACCGAGATCCTCCGCGAGCCGGAGGAGGAGAGCCACGGCCGCGAACCGGCCAAGTCCAGCGCCTCGGACCTGAAGGGCGACCGCCGCGTGGCGAACCTGCTGCGCAGCGCCGCGGAGGACGCCGCCGACGAGTTCGGCTGGGCCTACCTCGGCTCCGTGGGCACCAACATCGCGAACCGCCAGCCCGACTTCGATCCGCGCAACTACGGCTATCGCAAGCTCGGCGACCTCATCAAGGCCTCCGGCCTCTTCGAGATCGACGAGCGCGACAATCCCTACAACCCGGGCAAGCAGGTCTACCTCCGGCTGATCCCGAAGGGGCGCAGATAGGGGCATCGGCGCCGGAGCGGCGGCGCCCAAGCGGCGGCGCCCAAGCGGCGGCGCCCAAGCGGCGGCGCCCAAGCGGCGGCGTCCAAGCGGCGGCGCCGTCTACCAGCCCAGGATCCGTTTCCGGTTCTCGACCCCGATCCGCGCGAGTTCCTCCATGAGGGATTCGCGCGGATCGCGTTTTTCCTTCATCTCGATCGCGAACTGGTTCATCGAAAAGTGGCGGAAGAGCCAGACGCGGCCGCGGAGGGCCGGGCTCGCGTCGGCGTAGAGCCGGCCGAGGGCCTCCGCGTAGGGGCGAAAGAGGCCCTTGGGCCCGAGTTCGCCGTAGCCCGAGATCCAAAGCGGCGCTTCCGAGGCGGCGTGGAGGCGGTGGGCGAGTTCGGCCATCGCGGCCTGGCTGTCGCGGACCAGCGCCTCCAGGGCCGCCCGGCGCTTGGTTCCCGGCGCGCCCGCCAGGACGAGGAGCTTGCGGAGTTCGGCGGTCTTGGGCGTGTGGAGGGGCGTCTTGTTGAGGATGAGCACGTCCTTCCGGAAGTCGAGCTTGAGCTCGCGGGCGAACCAGCCCTCGGCGAGCTTGCCGGATTGGCCCACGAGATAGCGGTTGTTCCGCGCGAGCTGCTCCTTCTTGCCGGGATTGTCGGCCACGAGGATGATCGCGACCTCGCTTTCGGGGCCGAGGGCGTCGAGGTCGCGGTTGTAGACGACCGGTGTCTCGACGCGGTAGTCGTCGTAGCCGAGGGAGTCGCGGAGTTCGTCCTGGAGCGCGGCGAGGCCGGGTACGGCGGCGCTCCATCGTTCGACGAAGGCCCGAAAATCGCGGCGCGTCGCCTCGAGGGCGGCGAAGGTGGCAGGCTTCATGTTGGCGAGCATGCACCGCCGGGGCGGGGCGGGGCAAGGACCGTCCGCGTCGCGCGGCCCGGCGGACGGCCCGGTCTTCCCCTTCACCTCCGTCCGGGTGGGAGGCTATAGTCCTCGGCATGCGATCGATCCGTACCGCCGCCTCCGCATCCGGCGCACTCCTCGCCGCCTGCGCCCTCCTTGCCCTTTCGGCCTGTTCGCCCGCGAAGGCGGGCCCCACCCCGGCGGCCGCCGCGCCCCTCGATCCGCGCCTTGAGCGCGTCGCCGCCGCCTTCCGGGCCGCCTTCGAGCCGGCCGAGGCCGCCGAGCTCGAAGCCCGCGTCGCCGCGTCGCCCGCGTCCTTCCTGGAGCTGCTCGGCGCGGTCGAGGCCGAACGGGCCGCCGATCCTTCCCTCTTCCTGCGGGCGGACAAGGAGCGCGCCCTGGCCGCCGACTTCGAGCCGGTCGATCTCGTTCCCCTGGACGGAACGGGCCTGTCCGTCTCGCGCGCCGGCCACAAGCTTCGGCGCCCCGTCGTCGCGGCCCTCCTCGAGATGGACAAGGCGGCCCGGGAGGCGGGCGTCGTCCTCCTCATCGGCTCGTCCTACCGCTCCTTCGCCTACCAGTGGGACGTTTTCGAGCGCTCCGTGGCGGCGGAGGGCCTCGAGGAGACGGAGCGCAGCGTCGCCGCCCCGGGGCGCTCCCAGCACCAACTCGGCAGCGCCCTCGACTTTACGCCCATCGACGACAGTTTCGCTGAAACGCCCGCCGCTCGTTGGCTCGCGGCGCGCGCCGGCGGCTTCGGTTTTTC
>DAINBW010000473.1:0-2868 GCA_036732745.1 Spirochaetales bacterium
CCGCCGCCGGCGCGTATGATGCGCGGGTGAAGGTGCTCTGGTCATGAAAACGGAAAATCTCCTCTTGTTCGCGCTTGCCCTGGTTTCGCTTCTCACGATGGCCTCCTGCCCGGGAACGCGACGCGGCCAGCTTCCGGCTGACGCGACGGTCGCCGACGGGGCTCGGCCGATGGTCTACGCGGGGCGGGTTTACCTCTACGGCGAGGCGCACGGGGTCGCGAAGATCCTTGACGCGGAACTCGCGCTCTGGGTCGACTTCTACCAAAACCGGGGCATGCGCCATCTCTTCGTCGAGCAGGCCTACTACACCGGCGAGTTCCTGAACCTGTGGATGAAGGCGGACGACGACGCCATCCTGGAGGCCCTGTACGAGGACTGGCGCGGCACCGCCTCGCACAACCCGGATGTCCTCGCCTTCTACCGGCGCCTGAAGCGACTCTGTCCCGACACGGTGTTCCACGGCACCGACGTCGGGCATCAGTACGACACGACGGGCGCCCGGTACCTGCGGTATCTCGAGGAAAATGGCCTGCGCGAAAGTGAGCGATATGCGCTCGCGGTGGAGGCGGTCCGGCAGGGGCGCGCCTATTACGCGACGGGGAACGACGTTTCCCGCGAAATGCTGATGGCCGCCAACTTCAAGCGCGAACTCGGGAAGGTGGGCGACGCCGATGTCATGGGCATCTACGGCTCGGCGCATACCGGCCTCGACGCCCTGGACTTCACCGGTTCCGTGCCCTGCATGGCCAAGCAGCTCAAGGCCTCGCTCGGCTCCGCCCTGCGTTCCGAGGATTTGAGCGAACTGGCCCGTCGGATGGAAGCGGTCAGGGTGGACCGGCTCCGCGTGCGCGGTCGGGAATACGAGGCGTCCTACTTCGGCAAGCAGGACATGTCCTCCTGGTCCCGGGATTTCTCGTCCAGGGAATTCTGGCGGCTCGAGGGCGCCTACGAGGACCTGAAGGCCATGCCGAAAAACGGCAACGTGCTGCCCTATGGCAATTACCCGATGC
The DNA here is from genome assembly GCA_036732745.1 of Spirochaetales bacterium. Classification (GTDB taxonomy): domain Bacteria; phylum Spirochaetota; class Spirochaetia; order Treponematales; family Rectinemataceae; genus JAEUJG01. The sequence continues at coordinate 1,011 of DAINBW010000473.1, forward strand.
TCGTGGAGCCCGGGCAGGTTTTCGCGGTGGACTACGCCAAGGCCGACGGAACGGTTTCGCGGATCTTCTACCGCTCGGACGGCGCCGTCTGGAAGGGCGCGCCGACGACGGAAGAATTCGACCCGGGCGAATGAGGCGCGTCCGGCCCGCGTGCCGGACCGCGTCGAAAGGCTTGCGCGCCGCCGGTTTTTTCAGTATATCAATAGAGGTGATGGACCGCCGATTTGAAGCCTCTGGGCTTGCGGGCGGTATAGAAGTTCAGCTAAAACGGAGGTGCCCCATGCCTATCGCCATTGGCGAGTATTTCCTTCCCCGAAACGCGTCGCTCCATTCCGCTCCTCCCTTGGTCATCCCGCCGGGTGACCTGGCTCCTCGTCGCGCCTCCGCCGGCGAGCCAAGAAGGCTGCCGTGATCAGGTTTCCGCCCGCGCGTTTTCCCGCCGATCCCGCCTTGGGCCTCGAGCCCTGCGCTTCGGGTCTCCCCGTGCCCGACCCCCGCGTTCCGGAGCCGCCGATGCGGGCCGACGTGGCGCTGTACGCCGAAGGCCTCAAGGCCCTGCGCGGCCGCATGCTCGTGACCACGGCGAGCGCGGTCATCCAGATTGTCGACATCGGCCTGTCGGGCGCTTCCTGGGCCGTCCGGTATTTCTACTGGAACGGACCGACGAGGAGGCTTAGGAGCGCGACCACCGATACCGCCCGCGCGGAGTTCCTGGAACTCCTCAAGGATGCCTGGCCCTACGAGCGCGGCCAGGGCGACGCCTTCCACGACGAAGCCCAGGCGCGGCTCGGCAAGGCCCTCGCCTACGGGCACATGGACGACATCGTGCTGGTGGCGCGGAACTTCGAGCCGCTTCGCCGGCGCTCCGGCGACATCCTGGGCCAGCCGCAGCTTCGTGACGGCGAGGTCAACGGACTCCACGCGGCCTTCTGCTATTTCGGGAAAAAACGCTTCCCGGTTTCCGGCCTCCTCAAGGCCTGGGACGAGGGCAAGTGGAGGATCGAGTGCCCTTCCGCCGCCCCGCCCCGGCACGACGCCTTCGTGATCTCCGGCGGGGGCGGACTCTCGACGGGGCGGGTCTACGCCTACTGTCCCGTCTGCGGCGGGCTCAAGACCATGGGCGCCGCCTTCGGGCGCTTTTTCGGCGAGATGGCGGACTACAAGGCCGCCGCCTCGGACGGCTTCCGCCTTGATGAGATCATCGAGGAAATCGGCGGAACCTTGCCCGGGCCCGAGCCCGGCGCGGGCGGCTGAAGGCCGGCCGCCTCCGTGGCCGCGGGTGACGAGGCCTCAAAAAAGCGATGTCGGCCGGAGCGCGTTTGAAGTATACTCGTGACTGACAGGGCGCGGACGAAGTATGCGCCTTGCGGCAAGAGCCCCGCGGAATGGCGGGAGCCTTGCCTGTCGTTCCCGAGAGGTTGGCATGAAAAAGATCCTCCTGTCCCTTGTCCTCCTGTCCTTTGGCCTCCACGCGATTCCCCTTCACGGCCAGGTCTTGGCCGGTACCCGGGAGCAGGTCGAGGTTTTGTCGCGGCTGATGCCCCAAAGCCAAGCCTGGCGCGGCATGAGCGTGCCGCGGCCCGAAGGCTATGCGGGCGGGCCGCTCATCGTCCTCCACACGCCCAAGGATCCCCTAACGGACGCCGCGGCCCGAGCATTCTTTGCCGTCGATCTCGCCTCGCTCGACCTTCGAATCGCCGAAACCCCGATCGTCGTCCTCCGGAACGAAGCCGCCGGCTATTTGCTGATCGGCGCCCGGGACCTGGAGACCCTCAAAAAAGCCCCCGCTGACAAGGAAGCCGGCCAGGGGCTCCTCTGGATCACGTCGGTCAGCGAGTAGTAGACAGGGAGGACCGAC
>DAINBW010000474.1:0-337 GCA_036732745.1 Spirochaetales bacterium
CTTCCTCGCCTCGAGAAGCCCGAAACTCCGCGTCGGCGTCCTCGAGCTCTTCCGCGCCCTCGAGTGGCCGGGCGCCGAGGATCCGACCTTCGCCATCGTCGAGAACCGCGATCTCGAGGAGCCGAGCCTCGTCGCCGCCTCGCTCGCCTATCTCGCCGCGATCAAGTCGAAGCGCGCCCTCGCCCTGGCCCCCAAGATCATCGAGGAGGACGACAAGAAGCTCCTGCCCGGCCTCATCCAGCTCCTCGGCCGGGCCGGCGGCCCCGAGGAGGAGAAGCTCCTCCTGGAATGGCTCAAGGGCGACGCTCCCTCGGAGGCGCTCCGCCAGTCGGCGATC
>DAINBW010000474.1:347-2866 GCA_036732745.1 Spirochaetales bacterium
CGTTAGCGGGCAGCAAGCAGAGGCTTGACTTGCTGCGCCGATTAGTCGGACCTGCGAGATTCATCCCGCGACCGTCACGAACGTCGGTCGCGTCGGCGTGAGGTTGTCGGCGTTGTTGAGCTGAGGCGGTGGAGCGCCTCGCACAGATCGCCGCGAGCGGCGAGCAGGGCATGATCAACCGCATGTACGCCGTCGAGGCCCTCGGCAAGATCGGCGACGCGCGCGGCCTCGCGGGCGTGATAAAGGCGGCCAACGCTGAGGATCCCAACGTGCGCGCGGCGGCCGTCGAGGCGCTCGCCTCCTTCAAGACGGCGGAGGCCGAAGCCGCCCTCCTCGAAGCCTTCCGCGATTCCTTCGTGAAGTCGAGGCTCGCGGCCTGCAAGGCGGCGGGCAAGCGTCGCCTCGTCCAGGCGGTGCCCATACTTTCCTATAAGGCGGCCAAGGATCCGGAGAAGGCGGTCAAGGCGGAGGCCCTCCGGGCCCTCGCGGAAATCGGCGGGACCGAGGCCTTTTCCTTCCTGAAGAAGACCTTCGAGGATCCCAAGGCGGAAACGGCCTCCAGGGTCATTTCCTTCGGCCTCCTCGCCAGGAAGGATCCCGCCTCCATTCCCTCCCTCGCGGAGCGCCTCGCCGCGGAGTCCAAGGAAAAGGAGCGGAGCTTCTACACCGCCCTCGCGCGGGAGGTCGCGCAGGCCGCCGACGCCACGCGCGCGGCGCCCCTCGCCCGCGTCCTCCTGGCCGACAAGGACTATCTCATCCGGCTCGGCGGTCTCGAGTGGGCCAAGAAGACCAAGGCTCCCGACATCCGCGCCGATCTCGCGGCGATCGCCGAGAAGGACCCGTCCGAGGCGATGCGCAAGCGGGCGGCGGAGATCCTCGCCTCTTTCTAGCCGGTCCGGCGGCCTGTCCGCCCTTTCCCTATCCAAGCGGATCCTCGCCGCCAAAAAGAAGAAGGCCCCCGGCGGGGGCCTTCTTCGCGTTGGGCGCCATCAGCCGACGCCGCGGATTCGGGATCAGGGATCGAGTTCGGCGAAGAGGCCCGGAGTCTCGATGCAGTGCAGGAGGCGGTTGATCCGGTCGGCGGGCTTTTCGTAGCGGTGGAAGCGGAGCTTCAGCCTGAAACCGCGCTTGGAGACCATGACGATCTCCTTGCCGAGGCAGTCGGAAAGCGGGCCGTCGAGCTCGGGGAAGAACTCGGGCTTCAGGGGCACGAACACGCAGGTCTCGCCGTCGAAGTGGAGTTCCGCCGCATGCTGGGGCAGGGGCACGAGGAAGACGAGGAAATCGCTCTTGCCGCCGCCGACCGTCTTGGAGGATCCGGCGTGGAGGAGGTGGATGTTCCGCTGGCCGATGTGCGGATTCTGGTCCTCGACGCGGAGCTCGACGGAGGCGCTGCCGGGCCGGGCGATCTTGGCGCGATAGGCGGCGGCGGGTTGCGCGGCGGTGGCCGCGGCTTCGCCCCGCTTGGCGGCCGGGGTCGCGGTCGCGGCGGAGAGGCCGGCCGCCGGAGAGGCGGCCGCGCCCTTCCGGCCCGCGGCGGGCGCCGGGGACGCGCCGAAAGCGGGCGCGGGGACGGGCCAGGCCTGGGCCGCGCGGAGCTCCGCCGCGACGGAAGGCTGCCGCGTCGGAGAGGCCTCGCGGCCGACGGCGGGCGCGGCCGGGGCGGCGGCGGCGGGAACCTGTGCGGCGGCCGGTCCGCGCGCGGGCGCGGCGGGCGCGGCCGGCGCGAAGGCCGTGGACTGGGCCTGCTTGGCTGCGGCGAGCGCCTCGCGTCCCGCCGCGGCTTCCCGTTCGGCGGATTCGCGGACGGCGGCGACCACGGGGGCCGCGGCGCGGCGCGGCGCGCGGCGGGCCAGCGCGATCACGAAGGCGACGCCGCCGAGGCCGACGAGGAGGAGGACCGCGAAGAGCAGGACCCTCACGCCGGAGCGGAAGAAGGCGCGGAAGGGATTCGGCGCCAGGATCAGGTCGAGGGTGCCTTTGGAGGGATTCGAGCGGAGGCCGTCGGCGAAATACAGCTCGACGGGCAGAGAAAGGGGACCGGGCTCGAGGCTCTCGGGCAGGCGGACGGAAACGTCCAAGGTGCCGTTCTTGCCGGGGCCGAGGGAAAGGAAGCTCTTCTCCTCGAGGATGTCCGCGCCGTCGGCGACGACGCGCTCGAGCTCGAGGCCCATGTCGCCTTCGGAGAGGTTGCGGACCTTGAGGGGGAAGCTGAAGGCGTAGTCCCGCTTGCCCAAGGGGCCGGGGAACTCGATTTCCGGAAGCGCCAGGCTCCTGCCGACGAGGTCGGCCTTGCCTTCCGAATCGTAGGTCGTCACCTTGGCGCCGAGCGCGTCGCCGAGTCCCGACAGGTAGTCGGGCGGGGCGGAGGAGGGCGTGGCGCCGGGCGTTGACCCGGCGGCGGGCGCCGCGGCGGTGCCGGGCGTCGCGGGCGCGCCGGCGGCGGCGGCGGCTCCCGAAGAGCCGGCCCCCGTGGAGCCCGTGCCCGAGGCGCCGGGCGTGGTGCCGGCGGCGGTTGG
>DAINBW010000475.1:0-2865 GCA_036732745.1 Spirochaetales bacterium
TCGGCGACGGCACCGTCGCCCTCATCCTGGACGTCAACCGGCTCGCGGCCGCGGTTCAGCGCGACGGCCTCCGGCGCTCGGCCAAGGGGGTCGAACGATGAGTACGGCCTCCGACGCGCCCGGGGAAAGCCGCGGCATACCCGGCGTCCAGGGTCCTTCGAGCCTTGGCGCCGCGGATTTCGCGCGGCTCGCCAAGTTCATCGAGTCGGAGCTCGGCATCCGCATGCCGGACACGAAGCGCATCATGCTTGAATCCCGGCTCCAGAAGCGCATCCGGCACTTCGGGATGTCGGGCTTCACGGAGTACGTCGACTTCGTGTTCTCGCCCAAGGGCCGGGAGTCCGAGCTCATCAACATGATCGACGCGGTGACGACCAACAAGACGGACTTCTTCCGCGAGGCCGACCATTTCGACTACCTGCTCGAGTCGGTCCTGCCCGAACTCTCCGGTCGGGGCGGCTCCGCGGCCTTCTGGTCGGCGGGCTGCTCGACGGGCGAGGAGCCCTATACCCTCGCGATGGTGCTCGAGGAGTACCGCGACGCCGCGGATCCCCGGTTCAGCTACCGCATCCTCGCCAGCGACCTCTCCACGCAGGTCCTGGACAAGGCCAAGGCGGCCGTCTACGACGAGGAGAAGGCGGCGCCCATCCCGATGAGCTACAAGAAGAAGTACCTCCTGCGGAGCAAGGACCACGGCCAGGGCCTTGTCCGGATCAAGCCCGAGCTCCGCGCCAAGGTCAGCTTCGCCCGCATCAACTTCATGGACGAGCGATATCCGGTCGAGGGGCTCTTCGACGTGGTCTTCTGCCGGAACGTCATCATCTACTTCGAGCGGCCCGTGCAAGAGATGATCCTGGGCCGGCTCTGCCGGCACGTGCGCAAGGACGGGTGGCTCATCCTCGGGCATTCGGAGACCCTGACGGGCATGGACCTACCCTTGCGGGTGGTCGCCCCGACCATCTACAAGCGCCTCTAGCGGGGGGCGGAAGCGGAGGTTCGATGCCTATCATCAAGGTCATGATCGTGGACGATTCGGCCGTCGTCCGCCAGACCCTCAATGAAGTCCTCGAGTCCGATCCGCAGATCGAGGTGATCAACGTGTCGGCCGATCCCATCTTCGCGCAGAAGCACCTCGAGACGATCAAGCCCGACGTCATCGTCACGGACGTGGAGATGCCGCGCATGGACGGCCTGACCTTCCTCCGGGGCATCATGGAGCGCATGCCCATGCCCGTGGTCGTCTGCTCCTCCAAGACCGAGGAGGGCAGCGAAAACGCGATCAAGGCCCTCGAGTACGGCGCCGTCGAGATCATCCAGAAGCCCAAGCTCGGCACCAAGCAGTTCATCGAGGAGTCCAAGGTCCGCATCTGCGACTCCATCAAGGCCGCGTATTTCACCCGGCACAAGCTGCCCTCCGTTTCGGCCGCACCGGCCGCCTCCGCGGGGGCCGCGGCCGCCGGGCGCGCGCACGGGCGCCACCTGGACCGCGAGGTCCAGCCCAAGCTCACCGCGGACGCCATGCTCCCCAAGCCCGATTCCGGCCACGTCTTCGTCGAGACGACGGAGCGGGTCGTCGTCGTCGGCGCCTCCACCGGCGGCACGGAGGCCCTCCGCGAGTTCCTGGAGGCCTTCCCGGAGGACGCCCCGGGCATCGTCATCGTCCAGCACATGCCCGAGCACTTCACCGCGGCCTTCGCCAAGCGCCTGGACGGGCTTTGCCGCATCAACGTGAAGGAAGCCGAGGACAACGACACCGTCATCCGGGGTCGCGCGCTCATCGCGCCGGGCAACCGGCACACCCTCCTCAAAAGGTCCGGGGCGCGCTATTATGTCGAGGTCAAGGAAGGACCGCTCGTCTGCCGCCACCGGCCGAGCGTCGACGTGCTTTTCCGCTCGGCGGCGCGGTATGCCGCCAAGAACGCGATAGGCGTCATCATGACGGGGATGGGGGACGACGGGGCCCGCGGCATGAAGGAGTTGCACGACTCCGGCGCGCAGACCATCGCCCAGGACGAGGCCAGCTGCGTGGTTTTCGGCATGCCGAACGAGGCCATAAAGCTCGGCGGCGTTGATTCGGTGCTTCCATTGAACGGCATCGCGCAGGACGTCCTGCGCCGCGCCCGCTAGATTCGCTCGCGCCGGCGCCCCCGACGGGGTCCCGGCAGGATAAGGAGACCGGAAGATGCCCAAGAAGATTCTCATCGTCGATGATTCCGCCGCCATCAGGCAGAGCATCTCGTTCATCCTTCGCCAGGAGGGCTACGAGACCGTCGAGGCGCAGGATGGCCTCGAGGCCATCAACATGCTCCCCTCGCTCGAAGGCCTCGACCTGATCATCACCGACGTGAATATGCCCAACCTGGACGGAATCGGCTTCATACGCAAGGCCCGCGAACTCCCGAAGTTCAAGTTCACGCCCATCCTCGTCCTCACGACCGAGTCCCAGGGCTCCAAGATGAACGAGGGCAAGGAGGCGGGGGCGACCGGCTGGATCGTCAAGCCCTTCAACGCCGACAAGTTGCTCGGCATCGTCAAGAAGGTCTCCGAGTAGGGGCCGGGGAGACTCCCGTGAGCGAAACATCCAGCGGCCGCTACCTCTCCTTCGAGCTCGGCGGCGAACAATACGCGATCGAGGTGGAGCGGGTGGAGGTCGTGCTCGAGACCGTGCCGATCACGAGGGTTCCCAAGGCCCCTTCCCATCTCCGCGGCGTGATCAACTACCGCGGATCGGTCATTCCCGTGGCCGACCTCCGCAGCCGCTTCGGCGAAGGGGCCGCGGCCGCGTCGACGGCCCCTCGGCGCGAGGCCGCCCCGGCCGGGGCGCCGGAGTCGCCGCCGGCCGCCGATTCCCCGGCCGGGAACCCC
>DAINBW010000476.1:0-2853 GCA_036732745.1 Spirochaetales bacterium
CGGGCTCATTAGAGTGCTGGGGCGCAAAGGGGAGTAGCGAGACGCCTTCCGCCGGAACGACGCGCCCGAAGGGGCCGCCCACCTCGGAAAACGTCGGTCGGATCGACACGCTGGCCCGCGCGCGGCGCCGGGGCCCAAAGGCCGCAGGCCCGCGCCACGGCCCGGTCCGCCCGCCCGAGCAATTCGGATACGCGAGACCTTCGCCCATGCCCACCAGCCGATCGGCCACGCCGGTCCGCGGATGGGCCCGGGCGAAGGTCTCTTTATTTTGTTGGAGGTAGCATGCTTACGTACGTCCTCGTCGCCCTCGGCCTCTCCATGGACGCCTTCGCCGTCTCGGTCTCCAGCGGGATTTGCATCCCCCACATGAAGGCCCGCCATGCCTTCCGCGCCGCCTTCGCCTTCGGCCTCTTCCAGTTCCTGATGCCGATCGCCGGCTGGCTCGCGGGCTCGGCCTTCCGCGCCTACATCGAGGGCTTCGACCACTGGATCGCCTTCGCCCTCCTCGTCTTCGTCGGCGCCAAGATGCTCAAGGAGTCCTTCGAGATCGAGGCGGAAACCGCCTGCGAGGATCCGGCCGCCGCGGGCGCGGCGGGCGCGGCGGCGCCGGCGGCCAGGAAGCGGAGCATCCTGGACCTGGGCGGCCTCCTCGTCCTCGCCGTCGCGACGAGCATCGACGCCCTCGCCGTCGGCCTTTCCTACAGCATGCTCGGCAATCCCATACTCCTGCCGGCATCCATCATCGGCCTCGTCACCTTCGTCCTCTGCCTCGTCGGCTGCGAGTTCGGACGGAGGATCGGCGCGCGCTTCGAGCGCTGGGCGGAGGTGGCGGGCGGCGTCGTGCTGATCGGCATCGGCCTCAAGATCCTGGTCGAGCACCTCGTCAAGGCGGTGTAGCGCCGGGCGTCCCGGACGCCGGCGCCGACGGGACGCTAGATCCGCTCCAGGGCCCGCTCCAAATCCCCGAGGATGGCGTCCTTTTCCTCGAGGCCCACGTGGATGCGCACGAGGTTCACGCGGTCCTCGGGCACCGGCCCCGGATAGCGCACGGCGTCGGGGAAGACGAGGCTTTCGTAGCCGCCCCAGCTCACCGCGCGCTTGAAGAGGCGGAGTTCGTCGGTGAAGCGGACGACGGCGGCCTTGTCCCGGGTCTTGAGCCGGAAGGAGAAAAGCCCCGAGCCGCCGCGCATCTGGCGCCGCGCCAGCTCGCGGTCCGGGTGGGAGTCGAGCATCGGATAGAGGACGCTCTCCACCTTCGGATGGGCCTCCAGGGCCCCGGCGACGGCGAGGGCGTTCGCGTAATGCGCGGGCATCCGGACCTGGAGGCTGCGCATGCCGCGCAGGAGGAGCCAGGCCATCATCGGATCCGCCACCGTGCCGAGCTGGAGGAACTCCCGCTTCTGGATGAGGTCGATGTCGGCCTTCGATCCGACGATGACGCCCGCGACGAGGTCCGAGTGGCCGCCCAGGTACTTGCTGGCCGAATGGACGACGAGGTCGATGCCGAAATCGATGGGGTTGCAGAAGATCGGCGTGGCCCAGGTGTTGTCGATCACCGTCTTTGCGCCGCGGCGCTTCGCGATGGCCGCCACGGCTCCGAGGTCCTGCAGCTTGAAGGTGAAGGTCGTCGGGCTCTCGAGGTAGATCACCCGCGTTTCCGGGCGGCAGGCCGCCTCGATCCCGGCCGGGTCGCGGCCCTCCACGAAGGTGACGGACACGCCGAAGCGCCCGAGGTAGTCCGTGAGGAGGGTGCGGGTCCAGGAATAGCAGTCCTCGACGCAGACCACGTGGTCGCCGGACTTCACGAAGGCCATCACGGCGTGGGAGATCGCGGCGACGCCGGCCCCGACCAGCTTGGCCCGCTCGCCGTGCTCCAGGGCCGCGAGCTTTTCCTCGACGAGGTTGACCGTCGGATTCCCGCCCCTCGTGTAGAGCGAGTGGTGCACCTCGTCGACGATGGCCTCGTTGAAGGAGGCGAAATCGGGAAAGCAAAAGATGGAGGTCTGGAAAATCGGCGGGCTGACCGCGTTGCCGGGCAGGTCGTCCTCGCCCATGTGGTGCAGGATGTAGCTCACGCTTTCGCGTTCCATGGCGCGCTCCTCGTCGCGGCGCCGGCCGTCGGTGGCCGGACCGTCGGAGGCATGATCGCCGGAGGAGGGCGCCGCGGTCAAGCGAATGTCGCGGGGCGGGAAAGGGGCGCCTAGGCGCGGACCTTTAGTTCTTGAGGTCGGCCAGCCTGATCGGGCGCGGCGCGGCTTCCTCGCCCTCGGACTTGCGCAACTCCTCCAGGAGCTCGCGTCCGCGCTTGGAGAGCCGCTGGGGGATCTGGACCAGGATCTTGAGGTAGAGGTCGCCGCGGCGGCCGGTGCCGGAGGGCACGCCCTCCTCGCGGACGCGGAGCATCTTCCCGTTCTGGACCCCGGCGGGAATCGTCACCTTGATGGTCTTCTTCTCGATGGTGTCGAAGGAGACCTCGCCGCCGAGGGCGGCCATCGTGATGCCGATGGGCAGGGCGCAGTACAGGTCGTTGCCCTGCCGCTCGAAGTACTCGTGGGGCCGGACGCGGATGAAGACGTAGAGGTCGCCGGGCGGTCCGCCGTTCGGGCCGACGTCGCCCTGGCCGGGGATGACGACGCGCTTGCCGTCGTCGACGCCCGGAGGGATGGTCACCTTGATCTTCTGCTTCTTCTTCGCGAGGCCGGTGCCCTCGCACTCGCGGCAGGGGCGGTCGATGGTCGCGCCCTCGCCGCGGCAGGTCGGGCAGGGCTGGGCGATGGAGAAGAAGCCGGAGCTGCGCCGGACCTGGCCCGAGCCCTGGCAGGTGGGGCAGACCCGGCGAGCCGAGCCATCGGA
>DAINBW010000477.1:0-2852 GCA_036732745.1 Spirochaetales bacterium
ACACGATCATGTCCCACCCGGCGGTGGCGGAAGCGGCGGTGATCGGGGTCCCGTCCGAAAAGTGGACCGAGCGACCCATGGCGTGCGTCGTGCTGAAGCCCGGCTTCGTCGGGAAGGTCGAAGGGAAGGAGATCCTCGATTTCCTCGCGACGCGCGTGGCGAAGTGGTGGATCCCGGACGAGGTGGCGTTCGTTGACGCGATCCCCAAGACGTCGGTGGGGAAGTTCGCGAAGCGTTTCCTGCGGGACCGGTTCAAGGAGAAGCGGTTTCCCTGAGCAAGGAAAGATCCTCGTCAGCGCCTGCCTGCTGAGCCGTCATTACGTCCGCAAGTACGACGTCGCCTGCCTCGCCCGTCAGGTGTTCCTCAATCCGCACCCCGTGGAACGGATGCTGAGCAACCACGTGGAAGCAAGGCCTTACGAATGGCAGCCCGAGCGCTGGTCAAGACGCCTGCGTCATCCCACGTTGCCACCGAGTTCGGGGATCGAATCCGGCCTGCCGTTCGAGGCCCCGAAATCCCGTGGATCACGCGAACTGATCTTCTTCCGTAGAGCCCTTGAGCGCGACGGTGGACGCCAGGCCTCCGGTAATCGTCATTTGCAAGGCGTCGAAATACCCCGCCCCGACGAAGCTCTGATGTTTGATCGCCGAATATCCGTGGTCCCTCTCGAGTTCGAACTCGCGTTCCTGGAGCCTGCAATAAGCGGACATTCCCTCTTCCTTGTAGCCTCTTGCGAGTTCGAACATGCTTGCGTTCAGCGTGTGGAATCCCGCCAGGGTCACGAACTGGAACTTGTACCCCATCTCGCCCAGCCTGATCTGGAAATCGGCGATCGTGGCATCGTCGAGATTCCGCTTCCAGTTGAACGACGGCGAGCAATTGTACGCGAGCATTTTCCCCGGATGCTTTTCCCGGATTGCCTGGGCAAACTCCCTCGCTTCTCCCAGGTCCGGCGTGGAGGTCTCGCACCAGATCATATCCGCGTACGGAGCGTACTCCAGCGCCCGGACAATGGCGAACTCGAGCCCTCCCCGCACGCGGAAATATCCTTCGGCAGTCCTCTCGCCCGTAATATACGGCTTGTCGATATCTTCGAAGTCGCTGCGGATCAGATGAGCCCCCTTGGCGTCGGTCCGCGCGATGATCACCGTAGGCACATCGAGCACGTCGGCGGCGAGCCTTGCCGAGACGAGTTTCTCGACGAAGACGCGGTAGGGAACGAGGACCTTGCCGCCCATGTGCCCGCATTTCTTCAACGATGAGAGCTGGTCCTCGAGATGGACGGCGGCGGTCCCGGCTTCAATCATGGCCTTGATGAGTTCGTACGTGTTCAACGGACCGCCGAACCCGGCTTCCGCATCGGCGACGATCGGCGCGAACCAGTAGGTCCCGTCGCCGCCGCTCATGTGCTGGATCTGATCCGCCCGGGTGAGGGCATTGTTGATGCGGGAAATCAGTTTGGGAGCGCTGTCCACGGGATAGAGGCTCTGGTCCGGGTACATGTGACCCGCCGAGTTTGCGTCGCCCGCCACCTGCCACCCGCTCACGTAGATCGCCTTGAGGCCGGCCTGCACCTGCTGGACCGCTTGATTGCCCGTCAGGGCGCCGAGTGCGGGAACATAGGGCTCCGAATGCAGCAGATCCCAGAAGCGCCTGGCGCCTGTTTCGGCAAGCGTGTGGCGGATCCTGAGGGAGCTGCGGAGCCGGACGACCTCTTCGGCCTGATAGGGCCGCCGGATGTCTTTCCATCGCGGATCTTCCTTCCACGCCGTTTGCAGGGATAGGATCTGCTCCTGTCTTTGCTTCTGTAAATCCTTCATGGCTTCCTCCTGAGAACCGGGTCCGGATTCCTCGGGCATGGATTTCCATCCGGGCGAAGTCGTACGGACCATAAACCCTTCATAATACGATGCCGGAAACGGGGGATTCGGTTCGGCGAACCGCCACGTCCGGGACGGTTTCCGGGACGCTTCCGGAAAATATTCGATACCGTATCGGGACTATTTCTTCCCGCCCGGTTCGGCCGGCGGGAGGATCGTCAGGAACGACGATTGGGCGGCGTCCTTCGCGAGGAAACGACCGACCCACTCCTGGCCGCCGGGCGAGGCGGCGACGGCGCCGAACATCCTGGCGTCGTTGCGCAACCCCTCTCCGAACCCGCGCTCGAAACCGTGCTTCATCGCCAGCAGGGCGTCCCGTGCGGCCGCGAGCCGCGCCGCGCGCATATTTCCCGCGGACTCTTTTCCCGGTGTCGGCGCCTCGAGGAGGACCCGGACTTCCGGGCGGGCGAGGAGGCGGGCAAGTTCTTCCTTCCCTCCGGCGGCCAGGGCGTTCCAGTCGCGGCGAGGCACGGGGCGTGCGCCGGCGGCGAATTCGCGCGCCGCGGCGACGGCGCGCGGAAGCGCCCCGGAAGACGGGACGAATTCGTCGGCCCACCCGAGCGAAACCGCGGTGCTGCCGTCCACCGGCTCGCCGTTGACGCAGATCTCCGCCGCCCCCTGCGGGCCGATCAGGCGGGGGAGGCGCTGCATTCCGCCGTATCCCGGGATGATCCCGAGCTTCACCTCCGGCTGCCCGAGGAGGGCGTTTTCGGTCACGATCCGGTAATGCGCGCTCATCGCGAGCTCGTTGCCGCCCCCCAGCGCGAAGCCGTCGACCAGGGCCACGACGGGGAGGGGCAGGTTTTCGAGCTCGGTGAAGACGGAGATGTTCTTCCACGCGAGGGCGTCCACGACGTCCGCGGTTTTCCCGTGGAACTCCTTGACGTCCGCGCCGGCGACGAAGGCGCGCCCGGCCCCGGTGAGGACGATCGCCTTGACGGTCCGGCCGCCGATCGTGCCGAGGGCCCCCG
>DAINBW010000478.1:0-2846 GCA_036732745.1 Spirochaetales bacterium
CCCCCTCGAGCAGGAGGAGGCCGCCGCCGAACGCCGGAAGCCCGCGGAAAAGGCGGTGCTCGACTATTCCCTGGCGGGCAAGTCGGAGCGCTATTGGTTCCTCGAGGTGCGCCTCGTCACCGGCCGGCACCACCAGATCCGCGCCCAGCTTTCGCGCGCGGGCTTTCCCATCAAGGGCGACATCAAGTACGGCGCGCGGCGCACGAACCCGAACGGCCTCATCATGCTGCATTCCCGACGCATCGCCTTCGTCCAGCCGCGCACGCGGGAGAACATCGACCTCCTCGCGCCCTTCCCCGCGAGCGAGCCGCTCTGGGAGGTCTACGCCCCGACGCCCAAGACCGCGGAGTAGCGCCTCGGCGAGGCGAAACCCGTCGGTCGCGAGGCGAAGCCCGTCGGTCGCGCCGCGCGCCTCTCGGCCGGCGGAAGGCCGCCCCCCGGCTAGAAGACCGGCGGAGTCGCGATGCGGACCTCGGGCGCCTGGAAATTGAGCCGCCGCCACTGCAGGTAGGCGGGCTCGCCCGGGCGCGTCGGCGAGACGAGGAGCTCGAAGACGCCGCAATTCCCGGTCGGGACGAGGGGCATCCAGCTCCGGCAGCCGAAGGTCGTGTGGACGAGCCACTGGATGAAGCCGCCGTGGCTCACGGCGACGATGTTTCTCTTGCCGCCGACGGCCAGGGCGCGCAGTTCCTCCCAGGCGTCCATCGCCCGCTCGTAGAGGAGTCCGGAGCCCTCGGCGCCCGGCACCCCGTCCCAGCTTCTCGATTCAAAGGCGACATAGGCTTCCGGAAAGCGTTCCCGCGCCTCGTCGAGGGAGATGCCGGAGAACACGCCCACGTCGATCTCCACGAGCGAGGCGCGGGGCTCCGGCGCCGCCAGGCCCGCGGCGGCGGCGACGATCCGGCCCGTCTCGGCCGCCCGGACGAGGGGCGAGCAAAGCACCGCGTCGACGCCTTCCTCCGCGAGCCAGGCGCCGAGGGCGCCGGCCTGCTCGCGCCCCGCCGCGTCCAGGGGCAGGTCCAGGCGGCCCTGGAGGATGCGGCGGGCGTTGCCCTCGCTCTGGCCGTGGCGCACGACGTAGAAATGGGTTTCTTCCCGCAGCGAAGCGAAAAAGTCCGCTCCGGCGAGGCGGCTTGGGCTTGAGGAGGCGAGGCTTTCCATGGTGCCCGGAGTATAGCCCCCCGCCCCGCGGAGGGTAAAGGCCGCCGCCTCATAGGCGAGGCCTCATGGGCGAGGCCTCGGGGATCGCGAGCGGCGCGGGAGCATGAAAAAGCCCGCCGGCGGGGCGGGCTTTGGGAACGACGCGTCGCCGCCTTACTTTATGGGGTCGGTGGGAACGCGGATGAAGTCGATGTAGTAGAGATCGCCGCCGATCTCGACCTGGTTCTTGTAGAGGTACTCGGTGGAGGTGATGTTGCCCAGGTCCCAGCGGTCCTTGCGGTAGCTGTCCGAGGAAATCTTGTCGTGGTTGGCCCAACCGGCCAGGAAGAACACCGTGGCGCCGATGGTGAAATCGGCCTTGGTGGCCTTGCGGCTTCCGACGACGTGGTTGACCCACATCTTCTTGCCGTCGCTGATGAAGACGACCTCGGCCTGGTTCTTGGTGGCCGCGCTGGCGGGCGTGAGGACCTTGGAGACGTAGAAGCTCGAGTCCATCATGGACCGGGCGTCCGAGGAGCTCAGGATCTCGCCGGACTGGAAGTCGACGACGACCGCGGCCGAGCCGGTGGCGGTCATGCCGCCGGAGGAGGCTCCGCCGCCGAGGCCGCCGGTCACGGCGCCGAGGGCTCCGGACACGGCGCCCTCCGCCAGGGTGGAGCAGGAAGCCAAGGCGAGCGCGGCGACAAGGACGATCGCGAAAGCGCGAATAACTTTCATGATTTCTCCTTTGCGTGGATCGGAATACTTCGATAATTTTAGCACGCTCCCGGCGGAAAGCAAGCCTCGCCCCCGGCTTTACGCGGCGGGCGGCCGGGGGCTAGATTCATGGGCATGCACCACACCGTCGCGGGGCGCGGAAGGGCCGCGCGCGGCCTCTCGGCCCTCGCCGCCTTCGGCACCCTGGGCGCCGCCGCCCTCCTCTCCGGCTGCTACGTCACCGCCCAAGGGAGCCGCTATCTCGCCCTCCGCGCCAAGGCGCGTCCCCTCGAGAAGGTCCTGGCCGACCCGGCGACCACGCCCGAGATCCGCGCCCTCGTGGAAACCGCCGCCCGCGCGCGCGCCTACGCGACCGCCGAGCTCGGCCTCGCCGAGACGAAGAACTTCCGAAGCCTCGTCGTCCTCGACGCGGACCGCCTGGCCACCGTCGTCCAAGCCTGCGCCGAGCTCTCCTTCGACCGCCACCTCTGGAGCTACCCCCTCGTCGGAAAACTGCCCTACAAGGGCTTCTTCGATCCCGCGGAAGCTGAGAAGGAAGCCGCGGCGCGGCGGGCGGAGGGCCTGGACGTCATCGTGCGGCCGGTGGACGCCTTCAGCACCCTGGGCTGGTTCTCGGACCCGCTCTTTTCCTTCATGGCCGGCTACGGCGAGGCGGATCTCGCGGAACTCGTCATCCACGAGCTTTGCCACGCGACGGCCTTCGCCAAGGGCGCGGAGGACTGGAACGAGGAGCTCGCCACCTTCGTGGGGCGCGAGGGCGCGGCGCGTTACCTGGCGGCGCGCGAGGGGCCGGATTCGCCGAGCCTCGCCGCCGCGCGGCTGTCCCGCCGGGAGGCCGAAGCCTTCGCCGCCTGGCTCCGCGGGACCGCCGCCGCCCTCGAGCCGGTGTACGCCGCCGCCGACCCGCCGGAGCGGAAGCGCGAACGCAAGGCCGCCGTCATCGCGGAGCGCGCGGCCGCCTTCGAGCG
>DAINBW010000479.1:0-2844 GCA_036732745.1 Spirochaetales bacterium
CCGCCCTGGCTCGCCGCCCTCGTCGCCCGCGTCGAGGCGGAGCCCCGCGCCCGGATCCGGGACGCCGAGTTGCGGGCCGAAGGCCTCGATCCCGCCACGGTCCGACGTCGCTTCCAGTCCCGTTTCGGCCTCAGCTTCCAGGCCTACCAGCGGGCGCGACGCCTGGCGGCCGCCTTTGAGGCGATCAAGGTCGGCGGCTCCATCGACGACGCCGTCTTCGATTCGGGCTACGATTCGCACTCGGGCTTCAGAGAGGCCTTTTCCCGGCTCTTCGGCGCCCCGCCCGGCGCGGCGGTGGAGCGGACAGGAGATCGGGCCGAGGGCCCGGGCGGACTCGCCGACTTCATCCGCCTCGCCTGGATCGACACGCCACTGGGGCCCTTGGTGGCCGCGGCGACCGACCGCGGCGTCTGTCTCCTCGAGTTTTCCGACCGCCGCATGCTCGAGGCCCAGGCGAGGATCCTCTCCTCGCGGATCGGCCTCCCCGCCCTTCCGGGCGCCCATCCCCACCTGGAGCGGCTCCGCGCCGAGCTCGCGGCGTACTTCGAGGGGCGCCGGCGCTCCTTCGAGGTTCCCGTCTTCGAGCCGGGCACGCCCTTCCAGGAAAGGGTGTGGGCGGCGTTGCGGCAAATCCCGGCGGGGGAAACCCGCTCCTATTCGGAGCTTGCGCGCGCGATCGGCGATCCGGCGGCCGTCCGGGCCGTGGCGCGCGCCAACGGCATGAACCGCGTCGCCATCCTCGTGCCCTGCCACCGCGTCATCGGCGCGGACGGGGGCCTGGGCGGCTACGGCGGCGGGCTGTGGCGCAAGCGGCGGCTCCTGGAGCTCGAAGGCGCGACGTCGCCTCGCTGAGACTTAGCGTTTCAGGGGAAAAGCCAGCTCGACGACGCCTCCGCCCTCGTTCCGGCGGGCGAGTTCGCCGCCGAGCTGGGCGGCAAGCGAGTCCACGATGAGGCTCCCGAGGCCGGTACCCGGCTCCGCGGGGAAGCCCGCGCCGTCGTCGCGCACGGTGAGCAGGACCCGATTCCCCGTGGATCGGAGGGACGCGTCGATCCGGCCGCCCCGATCGACGGGCTCCGTCGGGAATGCGTGCTTGAAGGCGTTGGCCAGGAGCTCGTTCAAGAGCAGCCCGACCGGGACCGCCCGCTCCGCCTCGAGATAGAGGGGTTCGAAGACGGTCCTAAGCTCGACGCGGGGCGCGGCGCCCCGGAAACCCGCCGCCACGAGGGCCAGATACTCGTCCATCTTCACGCGGCCGCCCGTATCGACGCGGTAGAGCCGCTCGTGGACGAGGCCGATGGAGCGGACGCGCGAACCGAGGTTGCGAAGCACGCCCTCGAAGAAGGGATCCTGGACGCGGCCCGCCTCCAGCGAGATGAGACTTTCCACCAGGGCCAAGTTGTTCTTGACGCGATGGCTCATCTCGCGCAGGAGGAGGCTGCGATCCTCGGCCGCCGCCGCGAGCCGCGCAGCGTAGTGGGCGGCGATGAGCTGCTGCTGGGCGAAGGCGAGCCCCGACACGAGTACGATCGTCAGCAGGCTGAAGACCGGGTCCCAGGCGCCCGGGGAAAACCAGTCCTGTCCGGAGAGGATGAACGGCAGCAGGGCAAACCGGATGGCGTAGACGAGCGAGAAGAAACCGAAGGCCGCCGCCGCCCGGCGGGCCGTTTGCCGGAGATGGGGGTCCCGTTCGCCGAGGAGGAGGAGGGCGGCGGCCCCACAGGAGAGGAAAATCACTGCCGAAAGGATCATGGCGCGCGGAAGGAGGCTCGGCCGGAGCCAGCCGAAAACAAGGAAGCCCCCCAAGGCGAAGGACCAGGTCGCCGCCGCCGCGAGTACCGGAAGGGTCTTCCCGCGCAGCTTGTAGACGCCGAGGGCCTGTGAAATGATCCCGCCCATGGCCAGGGCGTTGGCCACGACGATCGTGACAAAGCCGGGGAGGAGGCCGCGAAGGGCGATGCCGCCCGTGCCGACCGCGATCGCCACGAAGCCGGCGAACCAGAACCCCGCGCCCTTGATGATGCCCTTTTCGGCGCGCCAGGCCAAAAAGGAGACGACGCAGAGTAGCGTAAACACCGCCATTTGCGCGACGATGAGCGTCCGCATATCGAGTTGCATGGACACACTCCCCACAGGCCTTAATCGTCGTTCGCTTCGGGGGCCGGCGCAAGAGGGGGAAACCCTCGTGCCGGGGAGGGGGCGGGAAGCCCCCGGAGCCCTTGCTTCCCGGGCCGCGCCCGGGCGACTATGAAGGCATGGACAAGACCAAGACCATCGCCCTCGTGGCCCACGACAACCGCAAGCGCGCCCTCATCGAGTGGGTCGAATACAACTGGAAGACCCTCGCCCGCCACCGCCTCGTCTGCACGGGCACGACGGGCCGCCTCGTGGAGGAGGCCATCGCCGCCAAGAACGGCGGAGCCCTTCCGGCCGGCCTCTCCGTCCGCAAGCTCAAGTCCGGCCCCCTGGGCGGCGACCAGCAGCTCGGCGCCCTGATCGCGGAAGGCGCCGTGGACGCCATCGTGTTCTTCTGGGATCCCATGTCGCCCCAACCCCACGACGTCGACGTGAAGGCCCTGCTCCGCATCGCGGTCCTCTACGACACGCCCATGGCCTGCAACCGCTCCAGCGCCGACTTCCTCATCTCGAGCCCCCTCATGGAGCGCGAGTACCATCCGACGCCCCTCGACTTCTCCTCTTATCTCGGAAGGCCGGTCGCCTGAGCGGGAAAAATCGGCCGGCGGCGGCGGGACGGGCAAATTCCGCGCGATGGGCGCTATACTTTAATCGTCGGCCGCGCCCCAGGAGCCGCGGCGGCGAGGAGGAAACGATGTCGAAACCCTT
>DAINBW010000480.1:0-2825 GCA_036732745.1 Spirochaetales bacterium
CCTGGGACCGGACTTCACGGTCCGGGCCTCCTACGGCCACATCCGTGACCTGCCCGCGGGTTCCTCCGAAAAGGCCTCCGACGCCAAGGCCCGCGCCGAACAGGCGGCCATCACGCGCAAGCTGTCGCCCGCGAAGAAGGAAGCCTACAAGCGAGAACGGGCCAACGCCCAGCTCATCGCGCGCATGGGCGTCGATCCGGAGCACGGCTGGAAGGCCCGCTACGAGATCCTGCCCGGCAAGGAAAAGGTCGCCGACGAGCTCCGCAAGCTGGCCAAGACGGCCGACGCCATCTACCTGGCAACGGACTTGGACCGCGAGGGAGAGGCCATCGCCTGGCACCTCGCGGAGGTCATCGGGGGCGACGCCTCCAAATTCAAGCGGGTCGTCTTCAACGAGATCACGCAAAAGGCCATCAAGGCCGCCTTCGCCGATCCGGGCGCCATCGACATGGACCGCGTCATGGCCCAGCAGGCGCGGCGCTTCCTGGACCGCGTCGTGGGTTTCATGATCTCGCCCCTGCTCTGGAAAAAGGTCGCCCGCGGCCTCTCCGCGGGCCGCGTCCAATCGGTCGCCGTCCGCCTCGTCGTCGAGCGCGAGCGCGAAATCCACGCCTTCGTCCCCGACGAGTATTGGGAGCTCCACGCCGACACCGAAACGCCCCGCGGCCGGGCCCTCGTCCTCGAGGCCAAGAAGCGCGGCGAGGAGGCCTTCCGGCCCACGAGCGAGGCGGAGGCGGCCGCCGCCGTCGCCGCCCTCAGGAAGGCGGAGTTCCGCGTCGCCCAGCGCGAGGACCGCCCCACCAAGTCCAGCCCCGCGGCGCCCTTCATCACCTCGACCCTCCAGCAGGCGGCGAGCTCCCGCCTCGGCTTCAGCGTCAAGAAGACCATGGCCCTGGCCCAGCGGCTCTACGAGGCCGGCTACATCACCTACATGCGAACGGACTCCACGCACATCGCGGACGACGCGATCGCGGCCGTCCGCTCCTTCATCGGGGCGAACTACGGCCCCGAGTACCTTCCCGAATCGCCCAACGTCTACGCGAGCAAGGAAGGCGCCCAGGAGGCCCACGAGGCCGTCCGCCCCACGGACGTCGCCGTCGCGGCGGAGGCCCTCCAGGGCATGGAGCGCGACGCCGAACGGCTCTACCAGCTCGTTTGGCAGCAGTTCGTCGCCTGCCAGATGGAGGCGGCGCGCTACACCAGCACCCGCGTCGAGGTGCGCGCCGGCGAGTACACGTTCCGCGCCCGCGGCCGCGTCCTCCTCTTCGACGGCTTCACGCGCGTCCTTCCCCCGCAGTCGAGCGGCAGGGACGGCAAGGACGACGAGGACGACGGCATCCTCCCCGAGGTCAAGGTCGGCGACCTCCTCTCCCTCAAGGCGCTCAGGCCCAGCCAGCACTTCACGAGCCCGCCCTCCCGCTACAGCGAGGCCAGCCTCGTGCGGGAGATGGAGAAGCGCGGCATCGGCCGCCCCTCCACCTACGCCTCGATCATCTCGACGATCCAGGAGCGCGGCTACGTGCGCCTCGACAAGCGCCGCCTTTTCGCGGAGAAGATGGGCGGCATCGTCACCGACCGCCTCCTCGAGAATTTCGACGACCTCATGGACTACGGCTTCACCGCGGCGATGGAGGAATCCCTCGACGAGGTGGCCGAGGCCAAGAAGCGCTGGACCGACGTCCTCGACGAGTTCTACGCGGACTTCCGCGCGCGCCTCGCCCGGGCCGACGCCGAGAAGGGGGGCATGCGCCCGAACGAGCCCGTGGAGATCGCCCTCCCCTGCCCCACCTGCTCGCGCCCCCTGCAGATCCGCACCGCCTCCACCGGCGTCTTCCTCGGCTGCTCCGGCTACGCCCTGCCGCCCAAGGAGCGCTGCACCAAGACCCTGAACCTCGTCTCGAGCGACGAGATAGCCGAGGACGACGACGAGGCCGAGGCCCGCCTCCTCCGCGCGCGCCGACGTTGCCCGATCTGCGGCACCGCGATGGACTCCTACCTCATCGACGCCGCGCGCAAGCTCCACGTCTGCGGCCAGAACCCCGACTGCCCCGGCTACGAGCTCGAAGAGGGCGAATTCCGCCTCAAGGGCTACGAAGGCCCGACCCTCGAGTGCGACAAGTGCGGCAGCGCGATGCAGCTCAAGTCCGGCCGCTTCGGCAAGTACTTCGGTTGCACCAACGCCGAGTGCGGCAACACCCGCAAGCTCCTCCGGAACGGCCAGCCCGCGCCGCCCAAAAGCGAGCCCGTACCCCTGCCCGAGCTCCGCTGCGACAAGGTGGACGATTTCTTCCTTCTTCGCGACGGCGCGGCCGGCCTCTTCCTGGCCGCGAGCAAGTTCCCCAAGCACCGCGAGACGCGGGCGCCCCTCGTCGTGGAACTCCTTCCCCACCGCGCGGAAATCGCGGAGAAATACCGCTTCCTCCTCGACGCGCCGGAGCGGGACCCCGCGGGCCGGCCCGCCGTGATCCGCTACAGCCGCAAGACGGCCGAGCACTACGTCCAAACCGAAATCGAGGGCAAGCCCTCCGGCTGGAAGGCCGGCTTCGTCGACGGCGCCTGGAAGGTCGAGGACTACAGCGCCGCCGCCAAGCCGACGGCCGCTTCGGCCCGCGCCACGACGGCCAAGACCGCCAAGACGGCCGCCGCCAAGGCCCCGGCCAAAAAGCCCGCCTCCGCTAAGTCGGCAGCCGCGAAGCCTGCAGCCGCGAAACCCGCCGCCAAAAAGGCGACGGCCACGAAGGCGGCCCCCAAGGCTTCGGCCAAGAAGCCTCCGGCTGCCGAGAAGCCGGGCAGTCAGGTTCACGATGCGATTCGCTTCGAGGCAG
>DAINBW010000481.1:0-2809 GCA_036732745.1 Spirochaetales bacterium
GACGGAAATGTCCAGTTCGGCGGCGGAGGCGGCGAAACTGACCTTGACGGGTTCGCGGATGCCGCGCTCCCGGTGGGCGCGCATGGAATTGGAGACGAGTTCGAGGAGGGCGAAGGAAACGATGTCGGCCTTGGCGGCGAGGGACGGGTAGCCGACCTCGGCGAAGCTGTCCACCACGGTGCGGAACTCGACGTCGGGGGGAATCGTGAGGAGTAATGTCGCGACTCTTTGCGCTCGATACACTATGTAAGGCGCCAACATTTTCGCGTCAAATCCTACGCTCACGGGCGTATAGAATCAAGGGCGGCAGTGCCATGATCGGCTTATTCATAAAAATCCCCTTCCATGCCCAGCTTAGGCGCGCCGATCCCCCCCTCGCGGCGGAGCTTTCCCGGATCGTCGCCGAAACGGCCTCGGTGTTCGGCGCCCGCTCCCTCGCGACGGAGGAATCCTTCTTCCTGGCCTTCGACGAAGACGCGGGCTGTTGCCGGCTCCGGGCGGCCGAGACCGCCAGGAATCTCGCCGGCAGGCTGGCGCCCCTTTCCCCGCGGCTCCATGGCCATGCCATAATTATCGGCGCGGGAAGCGAAGAAGCCGAGGAACTCCACAAATCCCTGAAACGACGCTGGTATCGGACCGACAAGGACGGCGCCTTCCTGGACGCCTCGGCGGTCTCGCGCTTTGCGGGCTACATCGAGGCCGAGGGCGGCGGCGAAGCCGCGCCGATCCTCGGCTTCCCCTACGCGGCGGCCGCGCTCCCCGCGGGCTACGAGCCCCCCTCCCTCGAAGCCGCCGTCCTGGACCGCTTTGTCGACGAACTGGGGCGGCATCGCTCCGGCGAATCGGGCGGCGACATCCTCCTGGCGATCGGCCCGGGAGGGACGCCCCGCGACTATCTCGAAGCGGCCCTCGCCGTCCTCCACGGCAAGGGGAAGGCCGCCTTTTTGGCCATCCGGGCCACGGCGACCTGGTCGGCGCCCTTCGGCCCCTTTCTGGAGGCCTTCGCGACCCGGCCGGGCCCCGCGGCCCTGGCCCTCCTCACGGGCCCCGAGCGGGAGTCCCTCGAGGAACTCGAGCCGGTCGCCGCTTTCCTCTCCGCCTCTCCCTTCCGGCTCGGCTACTCGGGCGCCATCCGCACGCGGCTCAAGCTCTACGCCGCAGCCCGCTTACGGCTCTACGCGCGGGAACGCCGCGCGGAGGGCCTGCCCGCCATCGTCATCCTGGAAGGCCTGGACCGTTTCCCGGCCGAAAGCCTGACCCTGGTCGTGGAGCTCTTCGGCGAGAGCCTGGCCGCGGAGGGGCTCGTCGCCCTCGGCACGGCGGCCGCCCGCCCCGCGGGACTCGCCGGCCTCCGGCAGCGGCTCCTCTCGGCTCCGCCCCCCTCGCCCGCCGCCATCGCGGAGGCCTCGCGCCGCGGCGCGGCGGCCATCGTCGACGCGTCGCCCGAGGCCGAAAACGAGGCGGGAGGCGCCCGCGCCGCCCGCGAGCGGCTGGCCGCCGAGCTCGAAACCGCCGCCGAAGGCGATCCCTTCCGGCTCGTCCTGGCCTTGGCCCTCGAAAAGCGGGGAAAGTTCCCCTCCCGCCGCCTGTCCACCGAGCGCCTCGCCGAGGCGGCCCTCTCTCTCTACCCGCCCGAATACGCCGAAATGCTCGTCGCCGTCGGCCTTTCGGAGGAAGTCCTCGACGCGGAGCGCCTTGACGAGTTCCTCTCCGCGGCCGGCTTTGTCGCCGGCATCCGCCCCCTCCTCTTCGGCGGCCTTTCGGACCTGGGCCTCGCGAGCGCCGAAGGCCGGCCGCGGCTCCAGAGGCCGGAGGCCGCCGCCGCGAGCCACGTCGCCCCGGACGGAGGCGCCGCGATCAGGACCGTCTTCGTGGAACGCCTCCTTGCCCTCCACGCCGCGCGACGCGTCTATCCCTCGGCCGCCCTGTACCGGAACATCCGCCGGCTCGGCGCGGGGAAAAAGGACCCCGGCCTCCGCTTCCTCTTCGACTGCATCGCCGCCGACGCGCTCTACGGTCCCTCGGAGCCGGGCGAAACGCCGCGGCTCGGCGGCCCGATCGACGGCCTCGGAGCCTTCCTCGAGGCCTACTCCGGCGGCGACGAGGAGGCGGCGGCCTATCGCCTGGATGCCCTGGAGGCCCAGGCCGCCGCGTCCGAGGAGAACGAGGCCGAGCCCCTCGCCCTGGCCCTGGCGGACCTGGCGCGGGCCTCCGACGACTACGCGCGCGGCAAGCCCCAGGCCGCCGCCGCGCGCGCCAAGCCGGCCCTGATCAAGCTGCACGGCCTCGGCGCCGCCCGGGCGGAGGCCCGGGCCCACCGCCTCCTCGGCCTCTGCGCCCTGGCCCAGTCCCAGATCCAGGAGGGCGCCGACTATCTCGTCAACGCCTACGAGATCGCCGAAACCCTCCCCGATCCCTTCGAGTGCTTCCACGCGGCCTTCGCCGAGGCCGGCGCCCTCCTCGTCCTCGGCGACCTCCGCCGCGCCGCCCAACGGGGCCGCCTGGCCGCGGAATGGGCGGCCCGCGCCTTCCGCGCCGACTGGGAAAGCGCCTGCGACTTCCTGGCCGGCCGGATCGACTTCGAGCTCGGCCGCTACGAGGCCGCGGCCGCCGATTTTGGCCGGATCTCCGCCGCCTCCCGGGTCTATGACGAGTCGGCCGCGGCCTCCCGCGCGGAGATCTGGACCGCCCGGTCGATCGCCTACGGCGGCGAGACGGCGCGCGCCCGCGAAATCCTGGAACGCCATCCGGGCGACGCCGAGGCCCTCTGGTTCCTCGCGGAGTGCGCCTTTTGGGAGGCGGATCCCGC
>DAINBW010000482.1:0-2807 GCA_036732745.1 Spirochaetales bacterium
GTCGAGCTCGGCGAAGATCTTCTTCTTGATCGCCATGTTCTCCACGGCGGCCTCGACGACGAGGTCGGCGTCGGCGCCGTCGGCCAGCTCGGTCGTGGCCGTTATGCGCGCGAGGGCGGCGGCCTTGTCGGCCTCCGCGAGGTTCCCCTTCGCGACGGCCTTCTCGAGGTTCTTGGCTATGCCGGCCAGGCCCTTGTCGACGAAGGCCCGCTCGAGGTCGCGCAGGACCACGTCGTGGCCGGCCTGCGCGATCGTCTGGACGATGCCGGAGCCCATCGTGCCGGCTCCCAATACCATTACCTTCATGTGAACTCCTTTTCGTTCGCGCCGCGGGGCGCTGTTCCGGGATGCGGCGGGGGCCGCGGGCTACTTGCCCGTGAAGGCCGGCGCGCGCTTTTCAAGGAAGGCCGTCATGCCCTCCTTCTGGTCCCCGGTGGCGAAACAGAGGCCGAAGAGGTCGGCCTCGAGGGCTATGCCCGTGTCGATGTCGGTCTCGAGGCCGCGGTTGACGGCGGCCTTGGAATAGGCGACCGCGCGGCGCGCGTTCCTGGCGATCTTCCCGGCGAGCTCCAGCGCGGCGGGAAGCAGTTCCTCGGCCGTCGTCACGCGGGAGACGAGGCCGACGCGGAGGGCTTCGTCCGCCTTGATCATCTCGCCCGTGAAGATGAGCTCCTTGGCCTTGGAGGCGCCCACGATGCGCGGGAGGCGCTGGGTGCCGGAGAAGCCGGGCGTGATGCCGAGGCTGACCTCGGGCTGGCCGAACTTGGCCTTGTCGCTCGCGAGGCGTATGTCGCAGGCCATCGCGAGTTCGCAGCCGCCGCCCAGGGCAAAGCCGTTCACCGCCGCGATGACGGGCAGTTCGAGGAGCTCGAGCTTGCGGAAGACCCGCGAGCCGAGGGCGCCGAAGGCCCGGCCGGCCGCGGCGTCGAGGCCGCGCATCTCGGCGATGTCGGCGCCGGCCACGAAGGCCCGCCCCTCGCCCGTGATCACGACGGCGTCCGCGGCCCCGGAGAGCGCGAGTTCGTCGAGGAGGGCGTCGAATTCCCGGAGCGTGGCGGAGTTGAGCGCGTTCAGCGCCTCCGGCCGGTTGAACTTGACGAGGGCGATCCTGTCCGTAATCTCGAGGATAAGATTCTGATACTGCATGGGACCTCTCTTTTCCGGCCGCCAGTATACAACGGAAAAAGCATAGCGGCTCAATGCGGTTTTGTCAATCTTTTTTTATCTATTCAACCCCGCACTTGGGACGAAATGCCTTGACTTCACGCCGGCGCACAAAGGCGCCCCGCCTCCAATCCCGAGGCGGGGCGAACCGGGGTCGAGAACAAGCGCGCGCGGCCAACACGGACGCGCCGAGGCACAACTACCTATTTCTTGAATATGCCGTTCCGCGAAACGGTGACGAAGACGACGCCCTCGGGTATGACCGTTTCGGCGAGGGTACGGGAGGGCCGCATCCGGTACGTGAAGTTCGCGTCAAGATCAAAGCCGGCGAGCCGCAGTGTCAGGCCGCCCGTGCCGCCCCAGCCGTAGCTGGTCGCTCCGTCGAGCGAGAACAGCGTTCCCTCGGCGCCGACTCGCAACGCGAAGCCGTCCCCGAACCATTGTTCGAAGCAGGGCATGGCGCGGCCATAGTAGAGGTCCCGGTCCAAGTAGATGTCGTTCACCTGCTTGACCGCGAAGAAGGTCCGCTTTCCGTTGAGGGCGAGAGTCAGGGTCTGCTCGACATACAGCGGCGCGTTGTACCCGTTGAACACATCCAGGATGGGATCGTACCAAAACATCCGTTCTTGGCCGTAGGCCGCCACGACGTCCCACGCCAAGCCGCCGGAATCGGTCTTGAGGACGAAGCTCGCGAGGCCCCCGAAGGTGGCGGAGGGCTCGTTGCGGTACTCGTCGAGAGGCCAAGACATGAGATAGAACCTGCGGTTCTTGAAGCCGGCGCTGAGTCCCGCGCCAAAGCTGAAATTCGGCCCAAGCTCGGCGCCGAGCGTCGCGACGGCGTTGATGATCGTGGGTGAGTCGTTTCCAAGCACGGCAAGGCCTTGCCCGACCCGCCAATCCACGATCATGTCGGTGATGAAGGAGCTCGATATGTCGAGGCCGAAACCGACCGTCCTGGAAATAGGCGTGGCGTAGCCGAAGTTCATGGCAACCAAAAGCTCACGCGCGCCATACTCCCCTCCCGGAGCGATGACGTCTTGGCCGTTGTTGTTGGAATCGTACTCGCCGCCGATGATGAAAGTCTGCGTGCCGTTCAGATAGACCCGGTCCTTCTCCATCCCCCCGAGATAGGCGGGATTGAAATAGCTCACGTAGCGTTCGGGCACGACCTTGAACTTGGCGGAGACGGAGGCGAGCTTGGCCAGGAAGGCGCCCGCGACGGCGTTGGTCGGGTCGATGCGCTTGGCCTCGGCCAGCTGCTTCTTGGCCTCGGTCTTGTCGCCCTTGTCCAAGGCCGCGATGCCCTTGGACAGGGCCACCACCGAGGAGGCGTCCTTCTGGGCGGTCGACGCGAGCGCGGCCTCCGTCGACTTGGCGACCGTCGCCTTGAAGTGCTTGAGGAGTGACTTGCCGAAATAGGCGCCGATGTAGGCGTAGCGGCCGCCGGACTCGGTGACCTGGTCGCGCCAGACGACCTCGCTCGATTCGACGTCCACCATGGAAAGGCTCACGAGGAGGGGGCCGCCCATGTCGGTGATGCTGCCGCCGACGAGATAGCGCACCGAAAGGAGCTTGCCGATCTCGAGCTGGGCGGCGGGATCGGTGAGGCCCGTCAGCGCGAACTCCATCTCGCCGAGAAGCTC
>DAINBW010000483.1:0-2794 GCA_036732745.1 Spirochaetales bacterium
GCCCTCATGGCGCCCGTCCTCGGCGTCGCGGTGGGACTCCTCCTCTTCCCGGTGCGGGCCCTCCTGCCCCTCCTCTTCAAGCTCGACGCCCCGGTCCTCGCGGAGGCGGCCGCGATGCTCGTCGTGCTCGGCGCCTGCTTCCCCTTCCGCGTCTTCAACCTCCACGTCGTCGTCGGCGTCTGCCGCGCGGGCGGCGACACGCGCTTCGGCATGCTCCTCGACATGGTGGGCGTCTGGGCGGTCGGCGTGCCGCTCGCGGCGCTCGGCGCCTTCGTCTGGGGCTTCCCGGCCTGGGCGGTCTTCCTCCTCACGCAGGTCGAGGAGATAGCGAAATCCTTCGTCGGGCTCTGGCGGATCCTGTCGGGTTCCTGGGTCCGCGACGTCACCGTGGAGGAAGCGAAATGAGAAAGTACGCGAACTACCTGGCGGGGCTCGGCTTCGCCTGCGTCTTCGGCTTTTCCTTCCTTGTCACCAAGGACGCCCTGGCGGCCTTCCGGCCCTTCGAGCTTCTCTTCCTGCGCTTCTCCCTCGCCACGGCGCTGATGGGCGGCCTGGCCCTGCTCCGGGTCATCCGCCTCGATTTCCGCGGCAAGGAGCGCCGCCAGCTCGCGCTGGCCTGTCTCTTCCAGCCGGTGCTCTATTTCACGGCCGAGACCTTCGGCCTCGCCGCCTCCGCCACGAGCACGGCCGGCCTCGTGCTCGGCGCCCTGCCCGCGGCGGTCGCCGCGTTGGGCGCTATCATGCTGAAGGAGCGGCTGACGCGGCCCCAGGCCGCGAGCCTCTGCCTGTCGGTGCTGGGCGTAGCCCTCATCGTGCTCCGCGGCGGCGCGGCCGCGTCGGGAGAGGGGAGCCTGGGCGGCCTTCTCCTCCTCCTCGGCGCCCTGGCGAGCGCCGCCTTCTTCAACATCTACTCGCGCCGCGCGAGCCGCGCCTACACGCCCGTCGAGTCGACCTTCGCGATGATGGCCACGGGCGCGGTCTTCTTCGGCGTCCTCGCCATGGCGGAGGGCTTCGTCCGGGGAGGGAGCGGAATCCTCGAGCGGGCCACGCCCGGCGCCTGGGGCGCGGTCGCCTATCTCGGCGCCCTCTCCTCCGTCGTCGCCTTCTTCCTCGTCAACTTCACCCTCTCGCGGCTCAAGGCCTCGCAATCGGCCATCTTCACGAACCTCACCACGGTGATCTCCGTCGCCGCCGGCGTGGCCTTCCGCGGCGAGGCCTTCGGCGCGCCGGAGCTGGCGGGCTCGGTCCTCATCGTGCTCGGCGTCTGGGGCATGAACGCCTTCGGCGGAAAAAAGACCGCATAGTCGGGGGCGGAAGCCCCGAGCCCTTCCTCAAGGGGGGGGCGAGGAGGGGCTTGGCCGGCCTTCTAGAGATGGAAGGCGGCGCCGGTCGACTCCCGCGCGCGCCACGACGCGTAGGCCTCGGGCTCGAGAGGGTAGTCCCAGCAGCCCTGGCGGTGGACGAGCTCGCCGCCGAAGCCGGTCTTGAAGCGCCAGAGCCCGAAGAGGGGATGACCGGGATCGGGCCGCGGCGAGCAGCCGAAGAGGTCGTATTCGACGCAGCCCGCCGCCTTGGCCAGGCGCATCGCCGATATCTGTAGCGCATAACTCGCCATGACGGGGCGGGCCGCCGGCGCCGAGGCTCCGTAGAGGTAGGTCGCCCGTCTTCCCGCGAGGGCGAGGACGAGGCCCGCGACCGGCGTATCGCCGAGATAGGCCAGGAGCAACCGGACCCGCGCCGCGTCCGCCGCGGCCGAGCCGCGGTTTTCCGCGACGCGGCTTTCCGCGAAGGCCGCCCGGAAGTGCGCGTCCCCGTGCAAGGTGAAGCCGTTGCGCCGCGCCGTCTCGGCGTAGAGCGCGCACCAAGCCCCGAAGGCCTCTTCGTCCTCGGTCGGCTCCTCGAGGGCGACGCGGACGCCGCTCCGTTCCGCGAGGCCGATGTTGTACCGCGTCTTCGGTTTCATGCGCGCGAGGATCTCTTCCTCGGTCGGGCCGAGGTCCACGAGGACCGTGTCGGTGGGCATGAGGTCGGTTCCGGCCTTCCGGAGCGCGCGCCGATCCGTGCCGAAGTTCATGCGGAGCTCGCGGATCGCCGCGTCGGGCGCGCCGAGCCAATGCCCCTCGGCGTCGAAGCGGTCGGGCTCGCGCGCGTAGGGCGATTCCCAGGGCAGGTCGAAGCGGAGGACGATGCAGTCTTCGGGCAGGAAGGGCCGGAGCTCCTCGGCGACGCGCTCGAGAAAGGAGCCGCCCTCCCCGTCCTCGGGGAGGAATTCCGGGCCATGGGGAACGTAGGCGATGGAAGCGTCATCGGCCACCCGCCGGCGGATCACCAGCATGTCGGAGCCGCCCGCCGCGGCGGAGGCGCCCGCGGCGGGATCGAGGAGATCGAAGGCTTCGGGCGCCCACCCCAGGCGGCTCTTGACCCTGCTCCAATAGGCCGTCTGATGTACGATGCCGGTCGGCAAAAGTTCGGCCGCCGGCTTGGGTTCAACGGTGATGCGCATCGCCGCTCCCTGAAGGATGATGGTACCTGTATCGGTGCGGCCATCATCCCCGGGAACGCGGGTGGGAGTCAACCGATCCGCGCGGGACCGGAAGCCCGCCTTTCCCGCCTAGAGCCTCCGCTCGTACACCCGGTAGCGGCGGGAGGGCCTGGCGCCCAGTTTTTCGATCGCGTTGACCATCGCGTGGTTGTCCTCGAGGACGTAGTTGATCTCCATCTCGAGGCCGGGCCGCGCTATCCGTTCCCACATCGCCCGGTAGATGAGGGCGTCCACGCCGCGCCCCCGGTATTC
>DAINBW010000484.1:0-2792 GCA_036732745.1 Spirochaetales bacterium
CGCGCTCAAGTCACCCACGCGCGACCTGATGGGCCTCTTCCTCGAGTACGACGCCAAGTCCGCGGCTCGGGAGAGCGACCGCCTCCTTGTCGTCGCCGGCATCCTGTCCGCCGCCCTGCTCGGGGCCTACGCGCTGATGTTGGCGCTCTACCGGAGAAACGCGGAGCTCCGCGAGCGCGAACTCCGAAACCGCGAAGTCCTGCAGCTCGGGGAGGCGGCCCGCACCTTGGCCCACGAGATCAAGAATCCATTGGCGGTCATGCGCATCCAGACGGCTTCGCTCCGCCGCGTCGCGCCGGAGTCCGGCCCCGCCGCGGCCATCATCGAGGAGGAGATCGATCGCCTGACGCTCTTGTCCGACCGGATCCGCGAATTCCTGCGCGGCGGCGCCGGGGAGCCCGAGAGCGTGGAGCTCGGCGCCTTTCTCGCCTCCTTCGCGGCGCGCTACGGCGAGGGCGGCGTGGAGCTCGCCTCCCCGCCCGAAGGGGCCGTGGCGAGCGTCGATCCCCGCCGCCTCGCGGAGGCGCTCGACAACCTCGTGCGGAACGCGCTGGACGCGGACCCCGCGGGGCGGCCGAGGCTCTCGCTCGAGCGCAAGGGCAAGAGTTGGGCGATTTCGGTGGCCGATTCGGGACCGGGCGTCCCGGAGGAGGCGGTCGGCCGGCTCTTCGAGCCCTTTTTCAGCACGAAGGCGAAAGGCTCGGGCATCGGCCTCGCCCTGGCGCGGAGCATCGCGCGGGGGGCGGGCGGCGGGCTCTCCTACGCGCCGCGGGCCGGGGGAGGAGCCGTGTTCACGGTGACGCTCCCCGCCGCCGACCGCCGGCGCCGGGACTAGCCGAGGTAGCGGCGGGGCTCCTGCCCGACGACCCGCGCCTCCAGCTCCACGTAGCCCTTCGCGGGGCTGACCGCTATCTTCTGGAGCAGGACCTCCTCGACCTGGAAGAAGCCGACGGACTCCGTCATCTCGACGGAGATGCGGATCGGGTGGCGTTCGCCCGGGCCGATCTCCACCCGTTCGATTGAGGCCGCGGAGTACTGGTGGATGTCTCCCGCCCGGGGTTCGTTGCCGAGGAGCATCGGGATGCGGGAGCGGCCCTTCTCCATGTCGCAGCCGTCCGCGATGAGGATGATGCCGGCCTCCAGCGAATGGACCCGTTGGGTGGCCATGTGGCCTTCGACGCATTCCAGGACCAGGCTGCGCAGGATCACCTGCTTTTCGATGGATTCGGCGTACACCGCCTGGAGGAGGCGCGAGGCGATCGGGGCCGCGAGAATGGCGGAATTCGTCTCGTGGCTCTGGCGGCCGACGCTCATGCCGACGTCGTGGAGCATCGCGGCGAGCAGCAGGGCCGTCGCCGAATCCTCGGGGCCGCCTATCTCCTCGGCCTCGAGGGAAAGCTTGACGCGTCCCTTGGCCATGAGATCGGCCATCGCGAGCGCGTTGATGGCGACCTTGCGCATGTGCACCGGCCCGTGGTCGTTGAAGCCGAGACGGCGGATCGAGACCTGGTTCGCGTAATCCTGCAGGGCTTGGAGCTCGGCGTCCTCGAGGAGGAGTTCCGCCATGCGCAGGGTTTTTCCCGTCGCCATGCCCAGGATGCGCCGGTCGAGGGACAGCTCTTTCTGGCTCTTAGCGCTCGCCATGGGTTTCTTCCTCCGTTCCGCCCTTCCGTCGCCCGCCGGCGAGATGGCGCTTCATCTTCATGTGGAGCCGCGGGCCGAACAGCAGTTCGAGCTCCAGGAACGCGAAGCCGGGCGCTTCGGCGAAGGGGCGGAACTCCAGACAGGCGCCGCGCACGACGCAGGAACTGTCCCCCTCGCTCGGCTCGAAGTCGAGGACCTCGCCCTTCGCGGGGGGCGGTCCCTCGAACTCGCCGAACAGGCGCGCCCGGCGCGGAGAGAGGGCGCAAACCTTGAGCCGTTCCGTGGAGGCTCCTTCCTTGAGGGGCGTGAGGCGGCTGCTCTCCAGCACGGCCAGGATTCCCTCGGGAGGCAGGGCTTCGTCCGGAGCCTCCTTCCAGAAGCGCTCGGCCTCGTCGCTTTCCATGAAGTGCGCCACGAGGATTTCCTTGAGCACCAAGGGAGCCTCGCGGAAGCTCACGTCGATGAAACAATAGGGAGACGGCGCCGGAGGCTTCCTGAACGCGTGGATGTCCGAGAGGACAAAGAAGGTCGCCGGTTTCGACGCGTAGGGCAGGTTGAAGGTGAGGGAGAGCTTTTGGGGCTTTTTTGCCATCCCGGAGAAAAGCTTGACCTCAGGCTCGCTCAAGAACGCGAGAAGGCTGGCCTTTCGCAGGGAAAGATCGAAGGGAATGCAGGAAATGTAAAATTCCTCGATCTTGAGGTGGGCCGTGCGTTTTTCCAGGCCCAGCTGCTGGATGACGACGGGAGTCAGACGGACCACGCGGTCCGCGTATTCCACGGCCTTTTTGTTCACGATTCTCGAGTCCACCGCGCTTGCTCCTGGATTCCTCGTTCGCCGCCGGAGCCCCAAACGGCCCTACGCTTAGTGTAGTCGAGGGACCGGGCCGCCGCAATCGCCGCGGGCCGCCGCGGGGGCACCGGTCGCCGCGGGTGGCGCGGGCCGCCGGTGGCGATCGACGCGCCGGGGACGGGGCAAAGAAAAAGCCGCCCCGGAGGGCGGCCTTTCCCGCGACGCGTCCGATCAGGCGATCTTCTCGAACACGGACTTGATGATGGCGAGGGCTTCGCGGAGCTCCTTCTCGGTGATCACGAGGGGGGGGGCGAAGCGGATGATGTTGCCGTGGGTCTGCTTGGCGAGGAGGCCGGCG
>DAINBW010000485.1:0-2788 GCA_036732745.1 Spirochaetales bacterium
CGTAGCCGGCCGGCGCGGCGAGGAGAAGGAGGCCGCCGGGAGGGCAGACCGCCGCCTCGAGGAGCCGGCGGCGCTCGATGTAGGCGCCGGGCCGGGAAGGCAGGGAGGGGCGCGGCGAGGCAAAGCTTTCCGTTCGCATCGCCTAGAGTATAGCGTCCCCCCCCTTTTCATGGCACTGGCGGATTCCGCGGCGCGGGCCTAGGGTGCAAGGGGCGGGCCGCCGCGCCCGCACCGAAAGGATCCGCGATATGACAAGGCTCCTTCGCCTCCCGCCCCTTTTCCGCCTTGCGCTCGGACTCGGTCTCGGTCTCGGTCTCGGCCTTGGCCTTGGCGCCTGCGCCCCAGCCAGGGCTTCCGCGAGCCTCGAACTCCTCGGCAACATGTGCACCCTGCTCACGGCGCCCGACGGGACGCGGATCCTGAGCGACCCCTACGGCTTCGCCTTTCCGTCGGGGCTCTCGCCCCTGCCCAAGGGCCTCGAGGCCGACGTCGTCACGGTGAGCCACGACCACCCCGACCACAACGCCGCCGACAAGGTTCGCGGCAGCCCCCCCTTCCGCCGGCTTCGCTCCATCGCGGCGCCGGGCAGCTACCGCGCGGGCATGGTCAAGATCACCGCCATCGAGGAACGCGAGGGCGCGCCCGCGGGCCAGGGAGAGCTTCCGAACCGCATCTTCGTCTTCGAATTCGACGGCGTGAAGATAGTCCACCTCGGAGACGCGGGCAGGATCCTGAAGCCCGAGACCCTCGCCGCGATCGAGAACGCCGACCTCGTGGTCATAACCATCGACGGCTACGTGATCCCCGCCGCGGAGATCCATCCCTTCCTCCGGCGGATCAAGGCGCGGGGCGTCGTCCCGGCGCATTACAGCCTGGACGTGGACGCGCGCTGGCAGGGCGCGCCCACGATCGGCGAGTTCATCGCGACCCTGCCGCGGAAGCTTCCCGTCCTCCGGCCCGGCGTCTCGGTCGAACCGCGGGCGGGCATGGTGGAATCGATCGTCGCCCTTGATTCGTCCCAGGAGGAGGGAAGCATGAAGACGGCCAAGCCCCTGTCCGCGAAGCGGCTCGACGCCAAGCTCCTCGACGGTCCCGACGGCTTGGCCCGGGGAAAGGACGGCTCCCTCTATGTCGCCAACTGGGGGCGCGCGGGAGGCGGCAGCACCGTGGTCCGCATCGCCCCGGACGGCGCGGAATCGGTCGCGGTCGCCGGACTCGCCGCCCCGGACGGCCTGGCCTTCGACGCCGCGGGGCGGCTCCACGTCGCCTCCCACGCCACGGGAGAAGTCCTCCGCGTGGAGCCAGACGGCAAGACCCGGGTCCTGGCCCGCGGCCTCCACCATCCGAGCGCCCTCGCCTTCGACAAGGACGGCTCGCTCTTCGTCGCCGAACTCGGGGACTACGACGGCACGCGAGTGCTCCGCGTCGACGAAGGGGGCCGCCTGTCGGTCTTCGCGGAGGGACTCGATTCGCCGCTCGGCCTCGCCTTCGACGCCGCGGGACGGCTGTACGTCTCGAGCTACCGCCTCGGCATCGTCTGGCGCCTTGACGAGGAAGGCAAGGCCTCGGAGTTCGCGCGCCTGGCCTCGGAGCCGGGCGGCGCCTTCCAATACCTCGCCTTCGACGCGAAGGGCGACCTCTACTGCCCTTCCTACGGGCTGTCGAAGATCTTCCGCGTGACGCCCGAGGGGCGGGTCGCACCCCTCGACCTCGTCGACGAGGCCGGCAACGCCCTGCCCTCGGGGCCGAATTCCATCCTCGTCGCGGATAAGAAGCTCTACTTCACGGAGTTTTCGGCGGGCAGGCTCTACGAGGTCCTTCTCGAGTAGCCGGACCGGGCGGCGGGTTTTAGTCCTTCTTTCCCTCGAGCTTCGTCCAGTCGAGGCCCCGTCCCGCGCGGTCGGGTTGGCAGATCGGGCAGAAGAAGGCGTCGAAGCCGAGAACGCCCGCCTTCCTGATCGTCGCCCCGCAGCGGGGGCAAGGCTGGCCCGCGCGGTTCCGGACGCGCAGGTGGCCGCGGACCTTTTCCTCCAAGGGCCGCCCGGCCTTTTCGACCTCCTCCGTCCCCCAGGCGAGCACGGAGAGCACCGCCTCGTAGAGGGCGCGCCGCCGCTCCTCGGGGAGCGAGTTGCAGGGAGCCTTGGGGTGTATGCCCGCCTCGAAGAGGATTTCATCGGCGTAGGCGTTGCCGATCGCCGAAAGCAAGGACTGGTCCATGAGAAAGACCCGCGCCTGGCAACGCTTCTTCGCGATGAGGGCGGCGAAACGCTCGTGGCTGAAGGCCGGGCTCGTCACGTCGACGCCCTGGGAAAGATAGCCGGGGATGGACTCGAAGCGTCCCGCCTCCCCGAGGTAGATCTTGCCCATGCTCTTCTCGTCGCCGTAGGAGAGGGTCTGGCCCGAATCGAGGTCGAGGGCGAAGGCCGTGAAGGCGAGGGGCTTCTCCTCCCGCGGCGCCAGCCGGAGCCGCCCCGCGAGCATGAGGTGGCAGACGAGGTCGAGTTCGCCGAGGCCGAAGCGGAGGAAGGGCCCGTGCCGCTCCAGGTCCTCGAAGCGGCGGCCGGCGAGAAGGGAGGCGAAATCGCCGGGCAGGAGGAGGCGGAGGACGAGGGGATTCCGCAGGCGAACCGCCTCGACGCGGCGCCCCGCGAGGGCGGGCTTGAGGACCTTGACGAGGTGGACGAGGTCGGGCAGTTCGGGCATCGACCTTCAGCTTACGCGAGGGCGCGGCAGGGCGCAAGGTCGAGACCGGGCCGACTCGAGGGCAAGCCGACTGGTCGGCTGGAAG
>DAINBW010000486.1:0-1710 GCA_036732745.1 Spirochaetales bacterium
TCAGCCCTGGGCCGACTTGCAGATCTCAGCCGTCACGACGGCGGCGCCCTTCTCACGGGCGTGCCCCTCGGTCAGTTCGATGACCGTCTGGCGGATGCCGCCGGGCACCCTGAGCATGAGATGGCGCGCCGACTCTTCCCAGTCCATGGTGAAGACGGGGCTGATCTCCTTGGTCACGGAGGCGCTCATCGCGAGGAGCCAGACAAAGAGCAGGGCGCCGGCGACGGCCTTGAGGAGGAAGGCGGAGCCGGGCGAGACCTTGTCGAAGAGGACGCCGCCGACGACGAGGAAGAAGAGGACGCCGATGGGCTGCATCGTGTTGACGCCGCCGAGGACGGCGCCGGTCATGCCCATGGGCGCGCCGTCGAGGGCCAGGCTGTTCGAACCCGTGAAGCAGCCCGCGTGTCCCACGCCGATCAGGGCGGCGGCGAGGATGCAGAGGGGACTGAAGGGATCGGGAGCGAAGGCGAGAAGGAGCATGCCGAGGGTGGCCGAGGCCACGGAGAAGAGCAGCGTCGGCATGCGGCCCTTCCGGTCGACCATCGATCCGATCACGGGGAAGGCCGCGAGGGCGACGAGCCCCTCCAGCATCATCGGGATGGAGGCGCGCATCGTGGCGGTGCCGAGATCCATGCCGCGGCTCCCGGCGGCGCGGACGCCCCAGGACACGAGGTAGGTGGAGAGGACGATGATGTCGGCCCGGGTCACGAGCGCGGAAACGAAGGCGGCTTTGAGGACCTTGCTCCCCTTGAGGAGGGGCAGGACCTCGCGGAGCTTGCCCCGCTCCTCGCCCGTCTCGGGCATCCGGTCCTTCATGAAGAAGAGCGCGATCGCGGCGCCGGCCACGGACAGGAGGACCACGGTCTCAATGGCGACGACGACGCCGGCCTTCTTGATGATGGGGCCGAAGATGCCGAACACCAGGACGGCCGCGAGTCCGACGCCGGTGCCGTAGAGGGCCATGGCCTTGCCCCGGTCCTGCCGCGCCACGTAGTCGCCGTACATCGCGATGAGCTGCGGGTAACCCAGGATGAGGGAGATGCCGATGAGGAGCCGCGCGGCGTAGGAGACGAGGAGGCCCGGCGCGAAGGCCTCGAAGCGGGCGGCCTCCGCGGGCATGAGGGAGAGGGCCGCGCAGATCCGCGAGGCGGGACCCGGACCGATGCCGAGGACCGCCGCGACTTCCACCGAGTTCGAGAAGAGGAGGTACGAGAGACCCACACAGACGAAGGCGATGAAAACGAGCTTCTTCCTGCCGACGCGGTCGGAAAAGGCTCCGATGAGGGCTACGAAGGCGAGAGTCGCGACCTGGCTCATGTTCTGGAGGAAGCTGTTGACCGAGCCCGTGTAGGCGGGGTCGATCTTCACGATGTCGCTCATGAAGGCGGGCTGGATGACGGCGGGAACCGTCATGAACATGCCCATGATGAAAGTGTTCACGAACAGGAAGAGGAAGTTCCGCTTGGTCACTTCCTCGGGCAGGACGATGCCCGCGAATTTCCGCGCCGTCCCGGGCGCCTGTGCTCTCGCCATGTGTCCCTCCGCTCGATGTGTTTGCCGTTCCGAAAAAAACCGCGCGGCGCGTCCCGACGGGACATGGCCGCGCGGCCCGCGCGACGGGGCGATTGGGCCCACGGCGCCTTCCGCGCCGCGGCCGAAACGCCCCGCATTGCCCATCAGTTCCTTTCCATCGCGAACATGAAGCCGTAC
>DAINBW010000486.1:1720-2784 GCA_036732745.1 Spirochaetales bacterium
GCGTCCCGACGGGACATGGCCGCGCGGCCCGCGCCGCGGCCAGCAGGGCCGCCGGCGCCTTCGCGCCCGGGCCGCCCCTCCCCCGCGGCCCTTCAGTCCCTGTCCATAGCGAACATGTAGCCGTACATCCAGGCGCCGGTCTCCTCGCGCTTGTGCTTGCGGAAGACCATCTTCACACGGGCGCCGGGAACGGCCTCCTCGGGGGAGGCGTCCACGATCTCCGAGAGGATGGTCACGCCGTCGTCGAGCTTGATCATGCAGACGAGGCGGGGCGCCGTCTCGCCGTAGCCCATGACGGGATAGCCCATGTCCTCCTTCTGGACGACGTCGATGGTTCCGGCGCGGGCGCAGTCGTAATCCTCGAGCTTGAGTCCCGCGCACTTGGGGCAGTTGAGTCCGTCGCGGCGGGGGAACCACTTGGAGCCGCAGTCGGCGCAGCGGCTGCCGCGCAGGAGATAGCGGCCGAAGCGCTCGCGCCAGGTCCGCATGGTCGAGTAGGACTCGAGCCGGGGCAGGATTTCGGGGAACTGGTCGTTCATGAGCGGGCCTCCTCGAGATTGCGAAGGACGGAGCAGACTTCCATCGAGTGGTGGGTGCCATAGGCCTGGGCGGCGGCGATCCGCGCGCCCTTCACCTGCCGCTCGCCCGCCTTGCCGGTGAGCTGGAGCCAGTTCTCGTAGATCTTCGAGCTGAAATCCCCGCCGGCGCTCGAATGGCCGTAGGAGAGGGCGCCGCCGTCCGTGTTGGTCGGGCAGCGACCGGCGAGGGAGGTGCCGCCCTCCATCGCGAAGCGGCCTCCCTGGCCTTCCGGCACGATGCCCATGCCCTCCAGGGATCCCATGCCCTCGAAGGCGGAGAGATCGTGGACCTGGGCGAGCTGGATGTCGGAGGGCGCTATGCCCGCGCGCTTATACACCTCGGCGGCCGCCAGGACGAGGCCCGGCTGGGTCGCCGGGTCGGCCTTGGCGAAGGCCGGATGGCCTTCGTAGTCGTAGTGGTTCCCGAGGTAGGGCGGACGAGTGCGATAGGCGACATCGATCGCGATCTTCGGAAGCTTGAGTTCC
>DAINBW010000487.1:0-2783 GCA_036732745.1 Spirochaetales bacterium
AGCTATCTTTGGGACTGGGGGCGCGAACGCTATTCGTCGGTCGCGGAGGCCCTCGGCGTGGCCGACCTCATGCCGTTCCCGCTCCACGCCTCCTGGGACGTGCTCGGCCGCCTAACTCCCGAAGTTTCCGCGGCGACCGGCCTGCCGTCCGACACCGTCGTCACGATGGGAATACACGACTCGAACGCCTCGCTGCTGCCGCATCTGGCCTTGCGCGGGGGCCGGGACTTCGTCCTCAACTCCACGGGTACCTGGTGCGTGCTCATGCACCCGCAGGAACGCTACGGTTTCTCGGCCGACGAGCTCGGCAAGGTGGTGTTCTTCAACCGCTCCGCCGTCCAGAAGCCGGTGAAAACGGCCATTTTCCTCGGCGGCATGGAGTACGAGGCCTGGTCCTCGGCCGTCGCCCGCGTTTCCGGAGGGGTCTCCCGCGGGGCGTCCGCGGAGCCGCGGCCGGAGGACTACCGCCGCGTCGTGGCCGAGCGGCGGTTCTTCGTCCTGCCGGAACTCGTGCCGGGCTCGGGGCAGTTCACCGGTTCCGCGCCGCGTGCCGTCGAGGACGGCTCCTTCCACGCCTTGGCCGACATCCTGGCCGGCGGACCGGCTCCCGGTTTCCTCCGCGACTCCCGGACGGGACTCGCGGCGCTCAATCTCTCGCTGGCGCTCCAGACGATGGTCGCCCTCGAGCGCGCGGGGGCGGCGCCGGGCGCCGAGGTGTACACGGAGGGGGGCTTTCGGAAGAACGCCGACTACAACGCGATCCTCGCCGCGGCCTTGCCGCGCAACCGTTTCTTCCTGACGGACATCGCGGAGGCGACCTCGCTCGGAGCGGCGATGACCGCGCGGGCGGCCTTGGCGGGAAGGTCCGGCGCCCCGGAGCCCGGCGGGGACGCGCCGCGCCTCGGCCGGGCGGCCGAAGGCCTGGCGGTCGAGTATCTTCCGGTGGAGCCGATGACGGGCCTCGAGGGCCTCGATGCCTACCGCATGGAATGGACGCGGCTGACGGCCGCCGGATCGGCGGCCGCGGCGGCCGCGACGGACTAAGGGCGCCGCGGCGCCCGGGGGGGTGAAATGAAGACAAAGGCGGTGCGGTTGCACGGCGTCAACGACCTGCGGCTCGAGGAATTCGAACTGCCCGCGATCCGCGAGGACGAAATCCTCGCGAGGATCGTCACCGACTCGATCTGCATGTCGAGCCACAAGCTCGCCATGCAGGGCGCCGCGCACAAGCGCGTGCGCCATGACCTGTCCCGGAACCCGGTGATCGTCGGCCACGAGTTCTGCGGCGTCCTCGTCGAGGTGGGCGCCAAGTGGAAGGACCGCTTTACGCCGGGAAGCAGGTTCGCCATCCAGCCGGCGTTGAACCACCGGGGCACGCTCTGGGCCCCCGGCTATTCCTACGAATACATCGGCGGCGACGCCACCCATGTCGTCATCCCCAACGAGGTCATGGAGATGGGCTGCCTTCTCGACTACGAGGCGGACAACTTTTTCATGGGCTCGCTGGCGGAACCCGTCTCCTGCATCGTCGGGGCCTACCACGCGCAGTATCACGCCAAGGCGGGCTCCTACGTCCACGAGATGGGGATCGTCCCGGGCGGATCCCTCGCCCTCCTCGCGAGCGTCGGGCCGATGGGCCTGGGCGCCATCGACTACGCGATCCACGCCGACAGGCGGCCTTCGCGCGTCGTCGTCGCCGACATCGACGAGGCGCGGCTCGGTCGCGCCGCCGCGCTGTACACGCGGGAGGAGGCGGCGCGGAACGGCGTCGATCTCGTCTATCTCGACACGAAGGGCCTGGCCGATCCCGTCGCGCGCTTCCGCGAGCTGAACGGCGGCGCCCTTTTCGACGACGTCTTCGTCTTCGCCCCCGTGCGTCCCCTCGTGGAACTCGCCGACCGTCTCCTCGGTCAGGACGGCTGCCTCAATTTTTTCGCCGGTCCGACGGATCCGGGCTTTTCGGCTTCGCTCAACTTCTACGACGTGCATTACGCGGCGCACCACCTCGTGGGCACCTCCGGCGGAAACACCGACGACATGAAGGAGTCCCTGGCCATGATGGCGGCGGGGCGGCTCAATCCCGTCGCGATGATCACGCATGTCGGCGGACTCGACGCGGTCGCGGAGACGACGATCGGCCTCGACAAGATCCCCGGCGGGAAGAAGCTCATCTACACGCACAAGCGGCTCGACCTCTTCGCGCTGGCGGACCTTGGCCGGCTCGGCGAGGGGAGCCCCTTCCACGCGGAGCTTGCCCGCCTCGTCGCCGCGGCGGGCGGATTGTGGTGCAAGGCCGCCGAGGACTACCTCCTCGACCAGGCGCCGGAAATATGAGCGTGGGCGCCGCGGGGAGGCGGCCCGGGGCCGCGCGGGCCGTGCTCTTCGACATGGACGGCGTCCTCGTCGATTCCGAGGCCGTGATCGCCGACGCCGCGGTGGAGATGTTCGCCCGGAGCCACGGCCTCGCCGTGCGCAAGGAGGATTTTCTTCCCTTTGTCGGCACGGGAGAGGCGCGGTACCTCGGCGGGGTCGCCGGGAAGTACGGCCTGGACATCGACCTGGAGGCGGCCAAGCGGGACACCTACGCGCTCTACTTCGAGCTCATCCGCGGCAAGCTCGCCGAAATACCGGGAGCGCGGGCCTATGTCCTGGCCTGCCGGGAACGGGGCATCAAGGTGGCCATAGCGACGAGCGCGGATCGCTCCAAGATGGCCGCGAACCTGCGCGAATTCGGCTTCGCCGAGGCCGATTTCGACGCCATCGTGACGGGCCTCGACGTCGCG